>NZ_RZTA01000205.1:0-5156 GCF_004023115.1 Mesorhizobium sp. M6A.T.Cr.TU.017.01.1.1 | reverse complement strand
ACCATGATCGAGCTCGCCGGCACGCCCACCAAGAGCCGGCTCGGCGCCAACGCCATCCTCGGCGTGTCGCTGGCAGTGGCGAAGGCTGCGGCGGAAGCGGCTGGCCTGCCGCTCTACCGCTATGTCGGCGGCACCAAGGCGCATGTGCTTCCGGTGCCGATGATGAACATCATCAACGGCGGCGCCCACGCCGACAATCCGATCGACTTCCAGGAGTTCATGATCCTGCCGATCGGTGCGCCGACACTGCGTGACGGCGTGCGCTGGGGCTCGGAAATCTTCCACACGCTGAGGAAGCGGCTGAAGGACGCCGGCCACAACACCAATGTCGGCGACGAGGGCGGCTTCGCTCCTAACCTGAAAAGCGCGCCCGCTGCGCTCGATTTCATCATGGAATCGATCGAGCAGGCTGGCTTCAAGCCGGGCGAAGAGGTTGCGCTCGGTCTCGATTGCGCCGCCACCGAATTCTTCAAGGACGGCAACTACGTCTATGAAGGCGAGAAGAAGACCCGCGATCCGAAGACCCAGGCCAAATATCTGGCCAAGCTCGCCGCCGACTATCCGATCATCACCATCGAGGACGGGCTGGCCGAGGACGACTGGGACGGCTGGAAAACGCTGACCGACCTCATCGGCAAGAAGACCCAGCTGGTCGGCGACGATCTGTTCGTCACCAACACGGCGCGGCTACGCGACGGCATTCGCATGGGCGTCGCCAATTCGATCCTGGTCAAGGTCAACCAGATCGGCTCACTGACCGAGACGCTTGACGCCGTCGAGACCGCGCACAAGGCCGGCTACACCGCGGTCATGTCGCATCGCTCGGGCGAAACCGAAGATTCGACCATCGCCGATCTCGCGGTTGCCACCAATTGCGGGCAGATCAAGACAGGTTCGCTGTCGCGCTCTGATCGCATGGCCAAGTACAACCAGCTCATCCGCATCGAGGAAGAACTCGGCAAGCAGGCGCTCTATGCCGGCAAGTCGATCGTCAAAGGCTGAGCCAGCCGAAAATATCCGGAATGAAAGGGCGGGGCATTCTCCGCCCTTTTTGCTTTACACCGCCAAATCCGGCCGTCCGTAACCGTCCATTAAGCACAATTGGGCGAGAAAGGGGCTAGGTCGCAGAGGGATAGAGCGTCCTTTGCTCGTCCAAGAGGACGCACGGCGCTCTAAGGGATTTGGATCATGTGGACACGTCAGCACAAGCAGAGAAATACCGGGCGGCTGATCATCCCCTCGCTCTGCGTGGCATTCCTCGCCTATTTCGGCTTCCACGCCTATCACGGCGAATTCGGCATCTATTCCAAATACCGGTTGGAGGCCGAAACCGTCGACCTGCAAGGTAAGCTCGATGCCGTCAAAGCGCGCCGGCTCGACCTGCAGCGGCGCGTTCAGCTCATGCATCAGGGCACGCTGGAGAAGGACATGCTTGACGAGCAGGCGCGCAAGGCGCTCAATATGTCTCACGCCGACGAAATCACCATCATGTTACCGGCTACGACGAGATAACCATATTTCAGTTAATCGCAAATATTTTCAATGATTTTAATCGCTTAGACGCATGTCAGTCATGCATTTTCAGCATGGCGAAACGTCTTCTCGCGTGTTAGCCTCCCCAAAATCGGTGGGGAGAACTGATCTCCCTCAGTGTCCGCAAGAGACGCCAACAGGGAGTGATGCATGGCCACCGCCGCCAGAAAAGCGCCTGCCAAATCCAAATCCAGATCCGACGGCAAATCGGCGGGGCTTTCAGCCCCCAAGCCTGTCGACTTCACCAAGCAAGAGGAGCTTGACGCCTACGGGCGCATGCTGCTTATCCGCCGCTTCGAGGAAAAGGCCGGCCAGCTCTACGGCATGGGTTTCATCGGCGGCTTCTGCCATCTCTATATCGGCCAGGAAGCAGTCGTCACCGGCATGAAGATGGCGCTGGTCGATGGCGACCAGATGATCACCGCCTACCGCGATCACGGCCACATGCTGGCGATGGAACTGTCGCCGCGCGGCGTCATGGCCGAATTGACCGGGCGCCGCGGCGGCTTGTCCCGGGGCAAGGGCGGCTCCATGCACATGTTCTCCAAGGAGAAGCATTTTTACGGCGGCCACGGCATTGTCGGCGCGCAGGTTTCGCTCGGCACCGGCCTTGCTTTCGCCAACCGCTATCGCGGCAACAACAATGTGACGCTGACCTATTTCGGCGACGGCGCCGCCAATCAGGGCCAGGTCTATGAAAGCTTCAACATGGCCTCGCTGTGGAAGCTGCCGGTGATCTACATCATCGAGAACAACCGCTACGCCATGGGCACCTCGGTGTCACGTTCGTCGGCCGAGACGGATTTTTCGCACCGCGGCGCCTCCTTCAAGATCCCCGGCATCCAGGTCGATGGCATGGACGTCCGCGCGGTCAAGGCAGCCGGCGATCTCGCCACCGAATGGTGCCGCGCCGGCAAGGGGCCGCTGATCCTCGAAATGCAGACCTACCGCTACCGCGGCCACTCGATGTCCGATCCGGCAAAGTACCGCTCCAAGGAAGAAGTGCAGAAGATGCGCTCCGAGCGTGACCCGATCGAGCAGGTCAAGGCGCGCCTGATCGAGAAGAAGTGGGCCGATGAGGACGAGCTCAAGGCCGTCGACAAGGAGGTTCGCGATATCGTCGCCGACGCCGCCGAATTTGCCCAGAATGACGCAGAGCCGGATCCGTCCGAGCTCTGGACCGACATCGTGCTGTAAGAGAGGGCAAGGACATGCCGATCGAAATTCTCATGCCCGCTCTCTCGCCGACCATGGAAGAGGGCAATGTTTCCAAATGGTTGAAGAACGAGGGCGACAAGGTCGTCGCCGGTGACGTCATCGCCGAGATCGAAACCGACAAGGCGACGATGGAAATCGAGGCCGTCGACGAAGGCACGCTTGCCAAGATCGTGGTTCCAGCCGGCACCGAAGGTGTCAAGGTCAACGCGCTGATCGCTGTGCTCGCCGTTGATGGCGAAGACATCGACAAGGCAGGCGAAGGCGTCGGCGAAGAAGAACCTGCCAAGGCTGAAACAGCCGCGCCAGCGCCTACTGCGGCCAAAAGCGAGGCGGCAGCACCTGTCGCCGCCGCGCCGAGAACCGAAATTGCCGCAGATCCGGACATCCCGGCCGGCACGGAAATGGTCTCGACCACTGTGCGCGAGGCGTTGCGTGACGCGATGGCCGAAGAGATGCGCCGCGATGGCGACGTCTTCGTCATGGGCGAGGAGGTCGCCGAGTACCAGGGTGCCTACAAGATCACGCAAGGGCTGCTGCAGGAGTTCGGGCCGCGTCGCGTCGTCGACACGCCGATCACCGAGCACGGTTTTGCCGGCGTCGGCGTCGGCGCGGCGATGGCCGGCCTGAAACCCATCGTGGAGTTCATGACCTTCAACTTCGCCATGCAGGCGATCGACCAGATCATCAACTCCGCCGCCAAGACGCTCTACATGTCCGGTGGCCAGATGGGCGCGCCCATCGTCTTCCGCGGGCCGAACGGCGCGGCTGCCCGCGTCGCCGCCCAGCATTCGCAGTGCTATGCCGCCTGGTACAGCCACATTCCCGGTCTGAAGGTGGTGATGCCCTACACCGCCGCCGACGCCAAGGGGTTGCTGAAGGCCGCGATCCGCGATCCGAACCCGATCATCTTCCTCGAAAACGAAATCCTCTATGGTCACTCCTTCGACGTGCCGAAGATGGACGATTTCGTGCTGCCGATCGGCAAGGCGCGCATCCATAAGAGGGGGAAGGATGTCACCATCGTCTCCTTCGGCATTGGCATGACCTATGCGATCAAGGCCGAGGCCGAATTGCGCGGCATGGGCATCGATGCCGAGATCATCGACCTCAGGACCATCCGTCCACTCGATTTCGATACCATTATCGCTTCGGTCAAGAAGACCAACCGTCTGGTGGTGGTGGAGGAAGGATTTCCGCAGAACTCGGTCGGCGACCACATCGCCAACCAGGTGTCGCAGCGCGCCTTCGATTTCCTCGACGCGCCTGTTATCACCATTGCCGGCAAGGACGTGCCAATGCCCTATGCGGCCAACCTCGAAAAGCTGGCGCTGCCCAATGTCGGCGAGGTCGTCGAGGCGGTCAAAGCCGTCACATATCGCTGAGCAGGGCGGGAGGACAAAATGCCGATCAACATCACCATGCCTGCCCTCTCGCCCACGATGGAAGAGGGCAATCTTTCCAAATGGCTGGTCAAGGAGGGTGACAAGGTTTCGCCGGGCGATGTGCTCGCCGAGATCGAGACCGACAAGGCGACGATGGAAGTTGAGGCCGTCGACGAAGGCACGGTCGCCAAGCTGGTCGTTCCGGCCGGCACCGAAGGCGTCAAGGTCAACGCGCTGATCGCCGTGCTCGCGGCTGAGGGCGAGGATGCGGCGGCGGCCGCAAAGAGCGGTGATGGCGCTGCGCCGGCAAAGGCCGAGGCCAAGCAGGACAAGGCGCCAATCTCCCCACCCGTGGGGGAGATGTCGACGAAGTCGACAGAGGGGGGCGCTGTCCCTCCAGCCGTAGGGAGCAAAGCGCCCCCCTCTGGCCTGCCCTCTTTGTCGCCACTTGGCATCTCCCCCACAAGGGGGGAGATCAGCCAATCGCCGGACGGCCGCACCTTCGCCTCGCCGCTGGCCCGTCGCATCGCCCTGGAAGCCGGCGTCGACGTCTCAGCGGTGACCGGTTCCGGCCCGCATGGCCGCGTGGTCAAGGCCGATGTCGATGCAGCTATTTCCAGCGGCAGCGCCAAGGCGCCCGCTGCAAAAGCGGCGCCCGCCGGCGCTCCGGCTCCAGCTGTCGCAGCCAAGCCAATGTCGGACGACCAGGTGCTGAAACTGTTCGCCGAAGGCTCCTACGAGCTTGTTCCGCACGACAACATGCGCAAGACCATCGCGCGCCGGCTGGTCGAGGCCACGACCACCATCCCGCATTTCTACCTGACGCTCGACTGCGAGCTCGATGCGCTTCTGGCGCTGCGCACGCAGATCAATGCGGCTGCCCCGGTGAAGAAGACCGACAAGGGTGAGGTGCCGGCCTACAAGCTGTCGGTCAACGACATGGTCATCAAAGCGATGGCGATGGCGCTGATGGCGGTGCCGGATGCCAATGCCTCATGGACCGAGAGTGCCATGGTCAAGCAC
>NZ_RZTA01000204.1:0-5395 GCF_004023115.1 Mesorhizobium sp. M6A.T.Cr.TU.017.01.1.1 | reverse complement strand
CCTCCCCTCAAGGGGGAGGGGCGCCAATCGCAAAGGATCTAGTCCATGCCCCGCGTTCTCGTCTCAGACAAACTCTCCACCACCGCCGTGCAGATCTTCAGGGATCGCGGCATCGAGGTCGACTACCTGCCCGATCTCGGCAAGGACAAGGAAAAGCTCCTTGAAGTGATCGGTCAGTATGACGGCCTCGCCATCCGTTCGGCGACGAAAGTCACCGAGAAGCTGATCAACGCCGCCACCAAATTGAAGGTGGTCGGCCGCGCCGGCATCGGCGTCGACAATGTCGACATCCCGGCGGCAAGCCGCAAGGGCATCATCGTGATGAACACGCCCTTCGGCAATTCGATCACCACCGCCGAGCATGCCGTCGCCATGATCTTTGCGCTGGCCCGCCAGATACCGGAAGCCAATGCCTCGACCCATGCCGGCAAATGGGAAAAGAACCGCTTCATGGGCATCGAGATCACCAGCAAGACGCTGGGCATCATCGGCTGCGGCAATATCGGCTCGATCGTCGCCACACGCGGCGTCGGCCTGAAGATGCACGTCATCGCCTTCGATCCGTTCCTGTCGGACAGCCGCGCCGAGGAACTCGGCGTCGAGAAGGTCGAGCTCGACGAGTTGTTCGCCCGCGCCGACTTCATCACGCTGCACACACCGCTTACCGACAAAACGCGTAACATCATCGACGCCGCGGCGATCACCAAAATGAAGACCGGTGTGCGCATCATCAATTGCGCGCGTGGCGGGCTGGTCGTCGAGGCCGATCTGATCGCGGCGCTGAAAAGCGGCAAGGTGGCAGGTGCTGGCATCGACGTGTTCGAGGTCGAACCGGCGGAGTATAATGAACTGTTCGGCCTGGAGAATGTCGTGGCGACGCCGCATCTCGGCGCGTCGACCACCGAAGCGCAGGAGAATGTCGCCCTGCATGTCGCCGAGCAGATGTCCGACTATCTGATCAAGGGCGCCGTTTCCAACGCCATCAACATGCCGTCGATCACCGCCGAGGAAGCGCCGCGCCTGAAACCTTTCGTCAAGCTTGCCGAAGTGCTCGGCGCCTTTGTCGGACAGGTCACCGAGGATCCGATCAAAGAGGTCGAGATCCTGTTCGACGGCTCGACCGCGACGATGAACACGCGAGCACTTATCAGCGCCACCCTTGCCGGGCTGATCCGGCCGCAGGTCTCCGACGTCAACATGGTGTCGGCGCCGATCATGGTTAAGGAGCGCGGCATCATCGTCGCCGAGGTCAAGCGCGACAAATCCGGCGTGTTCGACGGCTATATCAAGCTCACGGTCAAGACCGAGCATAGGACGCGCTCGATCGCCGGCACCTGCTTCTCGGATGGCAAACCGCGCTTCATCCAGATCAAGGGCATCAACCTTGACGCCGAAGTCGGCCAGCACATGCTCTACACGACCAATGCCGATGCGCCCGGCATCATCGGCCTGCTCGGCACGGTCTGCGGCGAGAACGGCGTCAACATCGCCAACTTCCAGCTCGGCCGCAACCGGCCTGGCGGCGATGCCATCGCGCTGCTCTATCTCGATGCGCCGTTCCCTGAAAACGTGCTGGAACAGGTGCGGGCGCACAAGTCGATCGACTCCGCCAAGCGGCTGCATTTCGATGTGGGCGGCGCCTGAATCATGTGCGCCCCGTGTGCTTCCAAAAGCACACGGGGCGTTTCGACAATGACGTCAGAGCGTTTGGATAATCCTTTGACGGCCGTTATTTGCAGGCGAAGCCGGGCGCGATCTTGCATTTGCCGGGACGGGGCCGGTGCGGCTTATGCGGCCGGTGCGGCCGATGCGGACGGTAATGCGGCGGGCGAACGATAATGTGCGGCCGCACGACGATCGGTCGGGAAACATAGACGCGGTCCAGATAGTTTGCGCTGGCCCAGCCCCGTATCCCGGCGGCACGAATTGCGCACCAGCTGCCCTGGCAATCGAGCACCGTCACCCTGTGGCCGGCCGGCAATGTTGCGATCCTTGCATAGCCGGGGCCAGGGCCGCTTCGCACATTCAAGGTCCCGGTTGTATAGGCGGTGGCTGCGGAGGCCGATATGGGAAAGGCTGCCAAGCCAACAAAAGCAAGGACAAGCGCCGCGCGCATTCGAAAATTCATGATCGTCTCCATTTCACCGAGATCAGCTAAACTGGCGCTGGGAAGATGAGTTGCGAAAGCTGAAAAAGTCAATCTCCAGGGAAATGGTGCCGTATATTGTAATGTTCGTATCCTTAATACACCCGTACTGGTTATTATGATTCTTAATACATTAGTTGTTTTGGATATTCGTCCGGCCACTGTTGTAGGGGCTTGGTTCACCATGAGGCTGCTACAGGCTCTGGATCGCACCATCCGCATCCGGCGCCGAACATTGCCGGCTAAATCGCCATCTTCCTTCCGCTGTATTCGGCGAGGCTGATGCCGCCGAGCACCAGCACGAGGGCCAGCGCCTGATAGAGCTGGAATGTCTCACCGACGATCAGCACCGAGAGCAGCGTGCCGAAGATCGGCACCAGATTGATGAACAGGCCGGCCCGGTTGGCGCCGATCAGCTCGTTGCCCCTGATGTAGAAGATCTGCGAGATGACCGAGGCGCCGATCGCGGTGTAGAACGCGACCGCCCAGCCGCGTGCATCGGGAACGATGACCTTGCCGGCCGCCACCTCCCACAGGAAGAAAGGCAGCGAAGTGGCAAGTGCGGCAATCGACAGCGCCAGCATCAGGCTCTGCCAGCGTATGGCCGGCTTCAGCCGCAGCCCGACCGAGTAGAAGCTGTAGCAAAGCACCGCGATCAGCATGATGGCGTCGCCGAAATTGAGATCCAGCCTGAGGAGCTGGCGCAGATCGCCATTGCTGGCGGTCAGGGCGACACCGATGATCGTCAGCACGACGCCGGCGATCTGCACCCGGTTCACACGCAGGCGAAACAGCACGAAATTGGCGAGGATGATCACGATCGGTATCGCCGCCTGCTCGATCGAGACGTTGATCGCCGTGGTGTAGTTGAGCGCCGTGTAGAAGATGGCATTGAAGAAGGTGAAGCCGCAAGCGCCGAGCCCGCCGAGCAGCAACCAATGCCTGCGCACCACCGGCCAGTCCTCGCGCAGCGTTCGCCAGCCGATCGGCAGCATGATCAGAACGGCCAGAACCCAGCGCAGGAAGACCAGCGTCATCGGCGAAATGTGGTCGACCGCCAGCTTGCCGGCCACGGAGTTGCCGCCCCACAGCAAGGTGGTGAACAGCAGGAATAGATAGGCGGTTCGATGCATCGCGAAATTTTCCAGCCGGGGCGGGCAGGCGAAGGGTCTTTTGCCGACCTATTGGGATGGTTCGTCCAAGTAAATGATGTCAAAGGCGAAAATTGTTGTGCCTGGGGGCGCCTTCGGCGGTAAAGAATGGTCGCGCTCGCCGGGTCTTGACGTTATAGAGCGACGTGCGTCCACTTGGTCGCACACAGTACGCGTCTCAAGGCTTTGAATGTTCGCATCGTGCTCGCCGAAATCGATTCCGATTTTCGGGCCAATGCGATAGAAGCCTGTCGTTTCGAAACCATTTCAAGCCGCTCCGAGCGGCGCCTCAAGGGAAAAGAAACATGGCCAATGTGGTGGTCGTCGGCTCGCAATGGGGCGACGAGGGCAAAGGCAAGATCGTTGACTGGCTGTCGGAGCGCGCCGACGTCGTCGTGCGCTTCCAGGGCGGCCACAATGCCGGCCATACGCTGGTTGTCGACGGTAAGGTCTACAAGCTGTCGCTGCTGCCGTCCGGCGTGGTGCGGCAAGGCAAGCTGTCCATCATCGGCAATGGCGTCGTCTTCGATCCGCACGCCTTCGTCGCGGAAGTGGCGAAATTGAAGGCGCAAGGCGTCGAGGTGACACCTGAGCGCCTGAAAATAGCCGAAAACACCGCGCTTATCCTGTCCTTGCACCGGGAACTGGACGGATTCCGCGAGGACGCCGCCACCAATTCCGGAACGAAGATCGGCACGACCCGTCGCGGCATCGGCCCCGCTTATGAGGATAAGGTGGGCCGGCGCGCAGTCAGGGTGATGGATTTGGCGGATTTGGAAACGCTGCCCTTGAAGGTCGACAGGCTGCTGACGCACCACAATGCTCTGCGCCGCGGGCTCGGTCACGCCGAAGTCACGCATGACGCGATCATGAATGAGCTGATTTCCGTCGCCGACGAGATCCTGCCCTATATGGACCGTGTCTGGAAGATCCTCGACGACAAGCGCCGCGCCGGCGAACGCATCCTGTTCGAAGGCGCGCAAGGCACGCTGCTCGACATCGACCACGGCACCTATCCGTTCGTCACTTCGTCCAACACGGTCGCCGGCCAGGCCTCAGCCGGATCTGGCGTCGGCCCGGGTGCCATCGGCTATGTCCTCGGCATCACCAAGGCCTATACGACGCGTGTCGGCGAGGGTCCGTTCCCGACCGAACAGAAGAACGAGATCGGCGAGTTCCTGGGCACGCGCGGCCACGAGTTCGGCGTCGTCACTGGCCGCAAGCGCCGCTGCGGCTGGTTCGATGCCGTGCTGGTTCGCCAGGCCGTCGCCGTCAACGGCATCAAGGGCATCGCTCTGACCAAGCTCGACGTGCT
This sequence comes from Mesorhizobium sp. M6A.T.Cr.TU.017.01.1.1, assembly GCF_004023115.1. Classification (NCBI taxonomy): domain Bacteria; kingdom Pseudomonadati; phylum Pseudomonadota; class Alphaproteobacteria; order Hyphomicrobiales; family Phyllobacteriaceae; genus Mesorhizobium; species Mesorhizobium sp. M6A.T.Cr.TU.017.01.1.1. The sequence continues at coordinate 783 of NZ_RZTA01000204.1, read as the reverse complement.
CGACGGTCTGGACGAGATCAAGGTCTGCACCGGCTACCGCCTCGACGGCGAGGCGATCGATTATCTGCCGGCCAGCCAGGGCGCGCAGGCGCGAGTCGAACCCGTCTACGAGACGCTGGAGGGCTGGAAAGGCACCACCGCCGGCGCCAGAAGCTGGAACGATCTGCCGGCCCAGGCAGTCAAATATGTCCGTCATATCGAGGAACTGATCGGCGCGCCGGTCGCACTCCTTTCCACCAGCCCTGAACGGGACGACACAATACTTGTGACCGATCCGTTTCAAGACTAGATTCTCAGCCGTTCCGGGCATCGCGGCCGATTTGCGGGGGCCGGCCCAGAAACGAAATGCAGGTCGACTGAAGCATGGCAGATTTTGTTGGTGCTCTGAAAAAGACGCTCGACGGCCTTGGCAATCCGACGCCGGAGATACGCGCGAGGGTCTATGAGAAGGCTCGCTCGACCATCGCGGACAAGCTGGCCAAGAACACACCGCCGCTGGCGCCTTCGGTCGTTGCCCAGCATAAGCGCACCCTGGAAGACGCCATCGCCAGCGTCGAGCGGGGCTATGCCAAGCCTGCGCCCGCATCCGATCCGCTGGCGGAACTGGAAGACATCTTCTCCTCCATCGACCGTAACAAGAACCAACCCAGCCATGTCCGGCAGCCGGCAAAGGCCGAGCCAGCATGGCAGCCGGCAAAGACCGAACCGGCATGGCAGCCGACGCCTGCCGCCAAAGCCGCGCCGAACTGGCAAAAGCCGCCGTCCGTTGCTTCTCCTCCAGAG
>NZ_RZTA01000203.1:0-5511 GCF_004023115.1 Mesorhizobium sp. M6A.T.Cr.TU.017.01.1.1 | reverse complement strand
AGTTCGGCATGGTGGCGACCGGCAGCCCCTGGACCACGATGCCGTATTCGCGCTTCAGCCAGGCCTTGAGCGCACCGAGCAGATCGTCGCCGGGATCGAGCACCGACGTGAATGCCTCGGCCTCCTCTTCGAGCGCGGCAAAATGGTTCGGCCGGCGCTCGAAAATCTCGTGCACCTCGTCAATCGGCAAGCGGGCGCCGGAGAGTGCCGTCGCTTTGCCCTCACGCGCGAGAAGCTCGTTGAGGTCGGAAAGGCGCTCGGCCTGCTCGCGATAAGCGCGAAACAGTTTTATCACCGCGGCGGAAGCGTTGGGCGCTGCCTCGGCAAGCTCGATCAGCTCCTGGTCACCAGGCAATTCGCCGACCAGCAGCGGGTCTGAAAACACTTCCTTCAGGGCGGCGACCGACCCCCTCGCCTCACCCTGCAATTCATGCGGGTCGACCTTGTAGACAGACGCCAGCTTTAGGATCAGCTGGACCGTCAGCGGCCGTTGGTTACGCTCGATGAGATTGAGATAGGACGGCGAGATGCCGAGCCCTTCGGCCATCGCCGTCTGGGTCAGGCCCTTGGCGCTGCGGATACGGCGGATGCGCGGCCCGGCGAAGATCTTTTGATCGGCCACTCGACTGTCCTTGACAGAAATTTACATTGCTTCTGCACGGCGATGTCACGCCGGTCTTTACAATCATGACAAATTTACAGCGCCTGGCTGTCAAACGCAACACAGGTTTTCTCTTATTCCTCAGCCAAATCTACGGTTTTTCTCGCCTGTTTCGCGCCGAAATGTAAATGCTGTCACACCAAAACGGCGCGAAATCTGCATGAGGCGGCGTTCTCTATCCCAGTAACGATTTATCCGGAGCGACCAATGACCGATTTTTACAACCTCGTCCCCTCGGCGCCCGAAGGCCGCTTCGACGGCATCGAGCGGCCCTATTCGCCGGACGATGTGAAGCGACTGCGCGGTTCGGTCCAGATCCGGCAGAGCCTCGCCGAAATGGGCGCCAACCGGCTTTGGCAGCTCATCCACGAGGAGGACTTCGTCAACGCGCTCGGCGCCATGTCGGGCAACCAGGCGATGCAGCAGGTCCGGGCCGGGCTGAAGGCGATCTACCTGTCTGGATGGCAGGTCGCCGCCGACGCCAACACCGCATCCGCCATGTATCCGGACCAGTCGCTTTATCCCGCCAATGCGGCGCCCGAACTGGTCAAGCGCATCAACCGGACACTGCAGCGCGCCGATCAGATCGAGACCTCCGAAGGCAAGGGGCTTTCGGTCGACACCTGGTTCGCGCCTGTTGTCGCCGATGCGGAAGCCGGCTTCGGCGGGCCGCTCAATGCCTTCGAGATCATGAAGGCCTTCATCGAGGCGGGTGCCGCCGGCGTCCATTACGAGGACCAACTGGCGTCGGAGAAGAAATGCGGCCATCTCGGCGGCAAGGTGCTGATCCCGACCGCCGCACACATCCGCAACCTCAACGCCGCGCGGCTTGCTGCCGACGTCATGGGCACGCCGACGCTGGTCGTCGCGCGCACCGATGCGGAAGCGGCAAAGCTGCTCACCTCCGACATCGACGAGCGCGACCAGCCCTTCGTCGACTATGGCGCCGGCCGCACGGTGGAGGGCTTCTATCAAGTCAGGAACGGCATCGAGCCTTGCATTGCGCGGGCCGTCGCCTACGCGCCCTACGCCGACCTGATCTGGTGCGAGACCTCCAAGCCCGATCTGGCGCAGGCCAAGAAGTTCGCCGAGGGCGTGCACAGGCATCATCCCGGCAAGCTTCTCGCCTATAATTGCTCGCCGTCGTTCAACTGGAAGAAAAACCTCGACGACGCCACGATCGCCAAGTTCCAGAGGGAGCTCGGCGCCATGGGCTACAAGTTCCAGTTCATCACGCTGGCCGGCTTCCACCAGCTCAATTTCGGCATGTTCGAACTCGCCCGCGGCTACAAGGCGCGGCAGATGGCGGCTTATTCCGAGTTGCAGGAGGCTGAATTCGCGGCGGAAGCCCACGGCTACACCGCGACCAAGCACCAGCGCGAAGTCGGCACCGGCTATTTCGACGCCGTGTCGATGGCGATCACCGGTGGCCGGTCTTCAACCACGGCCATGCATGAATCGACCGAGCACGCCCAGTTCAAACCGGCGGCGGAATAGCAGGAACGCAACGAACAGAGGAACGCCCCCGAAGGGGTATAAATACGCAGAAGGAGAAGACCAATGGCATCGATAAGCCGCGTCAAGGAACGGGCCGAAGAACAGGCCACCACCATGAGCGTCGACCAGCAAGCAACCATCCGCATGCTTGCGAACGACCTGCACAGGCTCAACCAGTCGGTGATGAAGGCGGTCGAGGCCGGTGTGTCGGTTGAGCTCGTGCGCTCGGCACGGCACCATGGCGGCGACGGCAACTGGGGCGATCTGCTGATCCCGGTGATCGTCACGCAGCGGAGCCACGGCTGACCGAAGTCCAAGCAAAGCCTATTGTGGATCCGGAATCACCTGCGCAGTCTCTGCGCAGGTGATTTGCGTTTGCACGGCCAGTTTGCATACGGGCAAAAAACAGAACTTGCTTTAAATTTTAACGTTTCTTGCGATATTCTCGATGTTCGCCATTTCAGCTTGACATAGGCAGCGATCTCACGGCAATTGTCTCTAAAGTTTCAACCCTGCATTGAAACCATTCGAGTGCCCGCCCCGCTCATGCGCCCCGTGAATCGCGATACCAAGACTGTAAACCACCTGAGTTTGGTGAGCCGGAATGTGGATCCCGAGATGCTCACGGACTTCACCCGCGTGCTCGTCGTCGGAAAGTCGCCGGTCAACCGGGTGGTGGTTTCGAAAATCGTCGAACGATCCGGGCTCAAGCCGATCTCGGAATCGCCCGAGACGGCAGCAACGACGTTGCGATCGCTCATTCCCGGAGCTGTCGTCCTCGACGGCGGCGCGGACAACAAGGACTGCGACGCGCTGATGTCGGGTATCGACGCGCTGCGACGCACTTCTGGCAAGTCGCTCCCCTCGGTGATCCTGCTTTCGACCAAGAACGGCACACCAGAGAGCCTCGGTCTGTCGAGCGTCGTCGATGCGGTGGTCGTCAAACCGATCACGACCGAACGACTGCAGCCGGTGATCGACCGCCTGGTCGAGCTCGGACGTAACTAGCCAGCACCCGGCCCGACGCCAAGACGATCAGCCGGCTTTCCCGATGTTTTCGATCAGCCGGGGCAGTTCCGAGAGATCGGCTATCTGGCGGAAGCGAGGCGCGGTGACCGGCGGCTCGACATGTTCCAGCACCCAGGTCAATTCATGCGGCACGTGGATGCCCCAACTGCCGGCCTCGATGGCCGGCACCACATCCGACTTGAGCGAATTGCCGACCATCATGCTTTTTTCCGCGCCATCCCCATGGCGGCCGAAGATCCTGGTATAAGTGGCAGGGCTCTTGTCGCTGACGATCTCGACGGCGTCGAACAGGTCGCCGAGGCCCGATTGCGCCAGCTTGCGCTCCTGATCGAAGAGGTCGCCCTTGGTGATCAGCACCAGGCGATATGCGCTCGCCAGCTTTTCCACGGTTTCGCGCGCATGGGGCAGCGGCTCGATCGGATGGCCGAGCATCTCGCGGCCTGCGGCAAGAATTTCGGCGATGACCGAGGCCGGCGCCCGGCCCCCGGTAATCTCGATCGCCGTTTCGATCATCGACAGGGTAAACCCCTTGATGCCGAAGCCGTAGACGGCGAGGTTGCGCTTCTCCGCCTCCAACAATCTTGCCGAGATGTGCCCCTCCTCGGCATGATCGGCGAGCAGCGCGGCAAAGCGCCTCTCGGTGATGCGGAAGAACTGCTCATTCTGCCAGAGCGTATCGTCGGCATCGAAGCCGATCGTGGTCAATTCATGATTGTTCTGCATTCGACGTCTTCACCGAGGTCATTTAATTTGCGTCGAACCTAAGCTGCTCGAAGCGGTTTTCAACTGCCAGACGAACGCAGGGCCGGCTCCCCTTCCCTTCCATCACCGCCCACGGCTATACTCCAAAATCCGCAACCCAATCTGGTGAATGATGCCGCCTGCAAAAAAGGAAGTCCGTCCGTCGAGCCGCGGAGGACGTATCCGCACGCCTGCCTTCGTGAAAAATCAGCGCGGCGTGAAGAACTGGAAGGAAGTCAGCGCCTGGCTGGAGTGGCGCGGCATCGAGGATATCGAGTGCATCACGCCCGATCAGGCGGGTGTTGCGCGCGGCAAGATGATGCCGTCGAAGAAATTCACCTCAAACACCTCGCTGGCGCTGCCCTCGGCGGTGTTCATGACGACGATCTCCGGCGGCTATCCGGAGGACGGCAACGGCTTCCACTATCCGGAGGACGACGGTGACCTCAAGCTGATGCCGGATCTTTCGACATTGACCGTGGTGCCGTGGGAAGAGGACCCGACGGCGGCGGTCATCTGCGACCTCGTCCACCAGGACGGCCGCTCGGTCGAGTTCACGCCGCGCAACGTGCTGAAGCGTGTGCTTGCCGCTTACGACAAGCGCGGGCTGAAGCCGGTGGTGGCGCCCGAGATCGAGTTCTACCTCGTGCGCAAGAATCCCGATCCGGACTACCCGCTGACCCCGCCGGTCGGGCGTTCGGGACGAGCGATCGGCGGCGGCGCCGGCTATTCGATCGCCGGCGTCAACGAGTTCGACGAACTGATCGACGACATCTATCATTTCTCCGAAAGCCAGGGCCTGGAAATCGATACGCTGATCCACGAGGAAGGCGCCGGCCAGCTCGAGATCAATCTGCGCCATGGCGATCCGATCGAGCTCGCCGACCAGGTGTTCATGTTCAAGCGCACCATACGCGAGGCAGCGCTGAAGCACGATATCTATGCCACCTTCATGGCCAAGCCGATCCAGGGGCAGCCTGGGTCGGCCATGCATATCCACCAGTCGATCATCGACAAGAAGACCGGCAGGAATGTCTTTTCTGCCGAGGACGGCTCGGAAACCGAGGCCTTCTTTCATTTCATCGGCGGCATGCAGAAACACGTGCCGAACGCGCTGGTGATGTTTGCGCCCTATGTCAATTCCTACCGCCGGCTGACCCAGTCGGCTTCGGCGCCGGTCAACAACAAATGGGGCTACGACAACCGCACCACCGCGTTCCGCGTTCCGCGTTCCGACCCGGCGGCCAGGCGCGTCGAGAACCGCATCCCCTCTTCCGACGCCAATCCCTATCTGGCGCTGGCCGCATCGCTCGCCTGCGGGCTGATCGGCATGACCAACAAGATCAAGGCCGAGCCGCCTGTCCTCACCACCGCCAACGATGCCGAGATCGACCTGCCGCGCAGCCTGCTCGAAGCCGTCGACCTATTGGAAGCCGACGAGGAACTCTGCGCGCTGCTCGGCAAGTCGTTTGCCGCGACCTATGCGGCGATCAAGCGGGCGGAATTCGAGACCTTCATGGAAGTCATCAGCCCGTGGGAGCGGGAGTATCTGCTGCTAAATGTTTAGGGGAGTAGGGGAGTAG
>NZ_RZTA01000202.1:0-5721 GCF_004023115.1 Mesorhizobium sp. M6A.T.Cr.TU.017.01.1.1 | reverse complement strand
GGTCCAAATCATCGACCGCGGCACTCGGCACCTCATAACTGTGGTCTTGCAGCGTTCGTCGATCGACCGTCTGGATTAGCACTGGCCACCGGAAACGCGAGTAAATGGCACAGAAGGCCTCAAAGATTGCCAAATTCGCCCCGTTCGGGAGGCCTTTCCAAGGGGGGTTTCGATTGTAAATGTCGACGAAGTGAAACTCGATCGGGGGGAGATCGGGAATGAGCGTTCTGACATAGTCAAGCCCAGCTTTAATCTCGGATCGAATATAGTCCACGTGGTCGTCCTGAAACACGACCGCAACATGGGTCCGTCTGGCCCCCGTCACATAACGGGACGGCGTTTCCCCATGGGGGCCGTAGCTATCGTCTATGGCGACATGCAATGCGCTACCCGCTCCAGGCTGATTCAGCAACGAATGGATGGCAGCGTACCAGAATGGAGCCAATCTTACCAATTGGCTGACTCAGTGCTGACTTGGGGAAAGAATGCCTTGGCAGAAAGCAGCTAAACACTTTGCCCTTCCCGAGAGATGGGTGACAGTTCATTCCGGAGACATGGGTTACACTTCTAGCCCTTTGCGAGGAGAGCAAAGGTGCCTTGGCAGGAGTGCAATGTCATGGATGAGCGTCTCAAATTTGTTGCCCGGCTTCTGGATGGAGAGAAGATGGCGGCGCTGTGCCGGGAGTTCGGCATCTCGCGCAAGACCGGCTACAAGCTGATCGATCGCTACAACGACAGCGGGCTTGAAGGGCTGACTGACCGCTCGCGGCGGCCTTACCGGCACGCCAATCAGCTTCCTTTCCAAATCGAGAAGCTGATTGTGCGTGCCAAGCAGGACAAGCCCAACTGGGGCGCGCCGAAGATCAGGGAGCGATTGGCGCGGCTTTATCCGGACGTTCATTGTCCGGCGATCTCGACGGTGCATGCGGTGCTCGACCGCCACGGCTTGGTCAAGCGCCGCAAGCGGCGACGCAACAGGGCGACGGGGACACCGCTTTCAAACGGCTGTCGACCCAACGCGCTGTGGTGTGCCGACTACAAGGGCGAGTTCATGCTTGCCGATCGACGCTATTGCTATCCGCTGACCATCACTGACTTCGCCAGCCGTTATCTGATCGCCTGCGAGGCGCTTCACACCACCAAGGAGGCCTATGCTTTCACCGTGTTCGAAAGCGTTTTCAAGGAATTCGGCCTGCCCAGCGCCATCAGGACCGACAATGGCGTTCCCTTCGCCAGCCCCAATGCGCTGTTCAACCTCAGCAAGCTGTCGGTCTGGTGGCTGCGCCTGGGCATCGCCATCGAGCGCATCAAGCCCGGCTGCCCGCAGCAGAACGGCCGCCATGAGCGCATGCATCTGACCCTGAAACTGGAGACCACCAAACCGGCCGGCGCCAACTTCCTGCAGCAGCAGGCCAGGTTCGATGACTTCGTCGAGGAGTTCAACTCAGAGCGCCCGCACCAGGCGCTCGGCATGGCCTGCCCTGCCGAGCGCTACAGCCCATCGCCGCGACCCTATCGGGGACTGCCGCAGCTCGACTACCCTTTCCACGACAAGGCAGTCACCGTCACCACCTGCGGCCGCATCTGCTACAAGCGCAAGAAGATCAACCTCAGCCTTGTCTTCGCCGGTCAGACCGTCGGCATCAAACAGGTCGAGGACCATATCTGGCTGGCTTCCTTCATGGACTATGATCTGGGATATTTCGACGATGAGACATGCAGGCTCGAACCACTCCAAAACCCCTTCGGGCCAAAAGTGTTACCCATGTCTCCGGTATAAAATGTAACCCATGTGTCCAGAATGGACCCCTGAAATGATTGGCGCACCCGACAGGATTCGAACCTGTGACCTCTGCCTTCGGAGGGCAGCGCTCTATCCAGCTGAGCTACGGGTGCTTTCAGGATCGACGATCCGGAAAACGAACCGGCCGGGTAACCGGCCAGCCACGGCTTCTTAGCGGAAGCAGGCGCGGGCTTCAACGGGCAAGTGGCAGGCGGCAGGGCTGCGAACTTGGAATAACGCATTTTTCGGATTGCTCATTCCACTGCGGCCCACGATCTGGAGCCTGCCATGACCCTCGAAGGTGCGAGAAGCAAGCGCGAAGACCGGCAAACCTGCGGTTTTGTCGGACCTATGAAGAATGGCGCCGAAGCCTGAAATGAAAAACCCGCCTCGGCGGGCGGGTCGTTGGCGCAAATCAGCACCATGAATAAATTCCTAGCATAACTGCCGTCACCTGTCAAGTTGAAACCCCCCCCACTGATCACGAGCTCGCTACCGCCGAACGCCGCTCCTCACTGCTCCTCGGCATACAGCAGCCTTGTCGTCGTGTTCGATGCCGGCGACAGGTTGCGCTGGATCAGCGCTTCGACGTGGTCGTTGCGCTGGCGCGCGCTGTCGGCGCCCATCACCACGAGGATGAGCCTGCGGCCGTCGGCATCGTAGGAGGTGACGATGTTGAAGCCTGAGGCTCTGATATAGCCTGTTTTGATGCCGTTGACGCCGCGGACGCGGCCGAGCATGTCGTTGTGGCCGCGCACCAGCCGGCCCCGGAACATGAAGTCGCTTTCGGAGAAATAGTGGAAATGCTGCGGGAAGCGGGCGCGCAGCGCCATGCCGAGCATCGCCATGTCGCGCGCCGTCGTCTGCTGGACGCCGTCCGGCAGGCCCGAAGCGTTGCGGAAGACGGTGCTGCGCATGCCGATCTGGCGCGCTTTGGCCGTCATCATTGCGGCGAACGTCTGTTCGCTGCCGCCGAGATATTCGGCGACGGCGACCGCCACGTCATTGGCCGATTTGACGGTGATCGCCCGGATCGCCGTCTCGACATCGATCGCCTCGCCGCGCCTGAAGCGCAGCTTGGTCGGCGGCTGCCTGGCGGCGTTGTCGGAGACAGGGATCAGCGTCGTCTTGCCGACGCGGCCCTGGTCCAGCGCCTCGAACAGAAGGTAGAGCGTCATCATCTTGGCCAGCGACGCCGGATAGCGCGGCGCCGTCGAATTCACCTCGAACAGCGTCTTGCCGGTGCTGCCATCGATGACGATTGCGGCATATTTTTGCGGCGCCGCCGGCACCGCCAGCATGGTCTCCGGCGGCGTCGTCACGCAGCCGGCGACGAGCGCCAGCAGCGCAAACGCCGCGACAAATCTTCTGATGAGCGGAAAGAGGCGCGGTTTGGACAAGATGGGTCTGTTCTGAAGGTAAGCAGTTGCTGAGACGAACGGGAAACTAGCCTAACCCAAAAGCGCCGTCCATTTGGTTAATGCCGGTCTTGCCCAGGGTTATCCCCGGATAAACACATTTTCGCGGCCACGCCGTCGACGACCACTGGACCGCGCGATCGCCAGTTTCCAGTCCTGATCTTCCCACGCGGTCGCGCTCCGGCTAGAAGGTACGCGGCATTGGGTGTTGGGGGATTGCATGGCGGGCGGTATCGGCATGGGCGGCGCTGCGCCGTCGCTAATCAGGGCATCTCTTGGCCGCACCGGCAGATGGGCCACCGGCGTGGCCTTTGTCGGCGGCTTCATTTCCGACATCCTGACGCCGCTGGCGCCGTTCGCCGCCTATATCGCGCTGGTCGCCGCGATCGCCGCGCTGATCATCGCCATCGCCATCGTGCTGCGGCTGGTGCTGGCGGCCAAGGCGCTGCCGGCGCTGGTCTTCGCCAGCACCGCCGCGGCGGTCGCCGGCGGCGTCTTTGCCGTTCAAAAGCAGACGAATTCCCAAAACGGATTGATCGCCGGCCTGGTGCCGGCCGTGGCCGAGCTGCAGCGCTCGATGGGCATCGTCTCGGCCAAGGTGGCGAAGATCGAGCAGACCGTCACCGAGACGCAAAAGACGGTCGAGACGGTCAAGCAATCGACCGACAAGGTTTTGCAAAAGACCGACGAGATCGCCTCGGTCCAGCAGCAGCAGACCGAGCAGGGCGCTGAGACGCAAAAGACCGTCGAGGCGGTCAAGCAGACAACCGATACGCTGGCCGACACCGTGGCTGCCGGCCAAGAACAGCAGCAGGTCCAGGCGCAAAAGCTGCAGGCGACGACCGAGCAGATCGCCGTCTCGATCGACACCATCGCCAAGGGCTTTGCCGCACTTGCCGCACAGGGCGGGGCGATCGCCGAGCCCAAGCGGCCGGACGAGTTTTATCACAATGCCCGCGTCTACGAACTGTCGGGCGACATGCTCAATGCCCGGCACTCCTATCTCGCCTTCGCCGGCTTCGATGTCGACGCCATCGACCCCTATACGCGCTTCGCCACTCTGCTTCGGGTGCAGGATGGCAAGGCCGGTGCCCGCGAGGTGTTCGGCGCACTGGCCGACAAGGGTAAGGCGCTGTCGATCAAGCTCGTCCATGCCTTGCAGTTCGACGATGCCCAGCGTCTCCAAAAGCTCAACGCGTTCGTCGCCGCCAATGCCGATTTCGCGCCGGCCTATTTCCTGTTGTCGCAGGAGTTTTCGGAAGATCGTCTCGGCTTCCAGGCGCTGTCCGACAAGCGCAGCGAGGCGACGGCGCTGACCAAGTTCCTGTCCTATGAGAAGGACGGCGGGCTGCTCAAATATTTCGTCGACCAGACCCAGCTTGCCGATTGGCTGGACCGCAGCCACAGCCGGCTGGCCGCGCTTGGCGACGTGCTCGATGCCAAGCGCTTCGCCCCGACGCTGACGCCGATGCGCTCGAACCAGGGCTGGTCGATGACCATCTCCATTCCCGAGCCGGCGACCGGCATTTCATGGCGCATGGGCGACAGCGGCCCGTTCACCGAGACCGGCTTCCTGGCGCTCAACGACCAGACCACCGGCAAGCCGATGCCCAATCCGAGCTTCGAATTGCCCGACAGCACCGCGGCCGGCAGCATTGCGATCAAATATCTCGATGTCAGCGGCCGCGAGACCGGCCCGTTCGACATCCGCTTCGATCCCGAGGCGGCACTTCAGCAAGGCAACAAGCAGATCCTCGACCAGTTCTGGACATCGTGGATCGCCTTCGACGCCAGCGGCAACCGCGGCCTGGTCTATTTCAGCCATATGCTGTCCTACCGTTGCGCCATCAAGGCGGTGCACTACGGTCTGAACGGCGCCGCGCTCGACAAAGAGATCAAGATGCCGGCCTGCGACCCCAAGGACCCCTACGCCATCCCCTACGACTACCAGCCCTATTTCAAGGTCGCCGACAGCGTGAAGGCGATGTCGGTCCAGGTCACCTACACCGACGGCACCCAGTCGCCGGTGCGGGAGTATAAACGGCAGTAAGCCTGGCTGCTGCGCCGACGCCAGTGCTGCCTGACGTGAAATGCCGGCCACGCGGCTTGCGCAACCGGCATCGAGCGGGTTTGCTGGCGCAGGCAGAATCAGCAGGTGCGCCATGGATACGCTCACGATCAAGGCAAAGGGCATTTCGGTAGCGGTCGATCTCACTGTCGGCCATCTCGCCGAGATAGTGGTCGATATCGACGGGCGCCGGCTAAAACCGCTGCATCGCGCGCCGTGGATCGACGAGCCGCGCGAGACGCTGCCGCAAGACCTGCCCGCCGGCACCGTTCGCCTGTCCGGCGACTTTCTCTGCGCGCCGTTTTCGCGAAGCGATGTCGAGGAAGCGCCGCTGCATGGCTGGCCGGCCAACAGTCGCTGGGATGTCGTCGGCAGCGAGGCGACTGCCGATGGCTGGCGCGCGGTCTTCAGGTTGCAGCACAAGGTCATGGGCGCGACGGTCGACAAGAACC
>NZ_RZTA01000201.1:0-5761 GCF_004023115.1 Mesorhizobium sp. M6A.T.Cr.TU.017.01.1.1 | reverse complement strand
CTCCTCCAGATCCTGCTTGGCTTCGTCGAGATGTTCGTCGGCGTCGGCGCGAGCCGCGTCCGCGACATGTTCGACCAGGCCAAGAAGAATGCGCCCTGCATCATCTTCATCGACGAAATCGACGCGGTCGGCCGCCATCGCGGCGCCGGCCTCGGCGGCGGCAATGACGAACGCGAGCAGACGCTGAACCAGTTGCTGGTCGAAATGGACGGCTTCGAATCCAACGAAAGCATCATCCTGATCGCCGCCACCAACCGACCGGACGTGCTCGATCCGGCGCTGCTCAGGCCCGGCCGTTTCGACCGCCAGGTGGTGGTGCCGAACCCCGACATCGTCGGCCGCGAGAAGATCCTGAAGGTGCATGTGCGCAACGTGCCGCTGGCGCCCAATGTCGACCTCAAGGTGATCGCACGCGGCACGCCGGGCTTTTCCGGCGCCGACCTGATGAACCTCGTCAACGAATCCGCCCTGATGGCAGCACGGCGCAACAAGCGCCTTGTCACCATGGCCGAGTTCGAGGACGCCAAGGACAAGATCATGATGGGCGCCGAGCGCCGCTCGTCGGCCATGACCCAGGCCGAGAAGGAACTCACCGCCTATCACGAGGCCGGCCACGCCATCCTGGCGCTGAACGTGCCGTCGGCCGATCCGCTGCACAAGGCGACGATCATTCCGCGCGGCCGGGCGCTTGGCATGGTCATGCAGTTGCCGGAAGGCGACCGCTATTCGATGAGCTACAAATACATGATCTCGCGCCTCGCCATCATGATGGGTGGCCGCGTCGCCGAGGAGTTCAAGTTCGGCAAGGAGAACATCACCTCGGGCGCCTCCTCGGACATCGAGCAGGCGACCAAGCTGGCGCGCGCCATGGTCACGCGCTGGGGCTTCTCCGACAAGCTCGGCCACGTCGCCTATGGCGACAACCAGGAAGAGGTTTTCCTTGGTCATTCGGTGGCGCGCACGCAGAACGTCTCGGAAGAGACGGCGCAGATCATCGACGCCGAAGTGCGCCGGCTGATCGACGAGGCCTATTCGACGGCGAAATCCATCCTGACCAAGAAGAAGAAGGAATGGATCGCGCTGGCGCAGGGGCTGTTGGAATATGAGACGCTGTCAGGCGAGGAGATCAAGCAGTTGATCGCCGGCCACAAGCCCGCCCGCGATCTCGGCGACGACACGCCGCCGAGCCGTGGCTCGGCCGTGCCGAAGTCCGGCAGCCGACGCAAGAAGGGTCCGGAGCCCGAAGGCGGCATGGAGCCTCAGCCGTCAAGCTAGGGTCCGGCCCAAGAGGTTGATTTCGAAAACGCCGCGGCTTGGACCGCGGCGTTTTTTGTTCAGGAGGTGGAGAGGACTGCGGAATTGTCCGCGACCTGTACCCGACCTGCAACGTTGGCGATCGGCGAAAGCCGGTGTGGCGGCCAATCTCCCCCCTCGTGGGGGAGATGTCCGGCAGGACAGAGGGGGGCACTGTCCCGCCGGCATCTTGGGGCTAGGGCGAACTTCACTCTGGCTGTTAGTTCGAATTTCCCTCATCGCCTCGGTTTCGCCGAGCCACCTCTCCCCATTTTCGGGGAGGCGAGGAATCCAAACTAGAATGAAAGCAGCGATCCTTCGCGCCCCCCTCTGCCCTGCCGGGCATCTCCCCCACGAGGGGGGAGATTGGCAGCGTCGTCGATGGCGCCTCCTTGCAACGCAAGAGTGGCCTCTCCTGAAGCGGCGAACAAAAAAGGCCCGCGAACCTTGCGGTTCGCGGGCCTTTCGTCTTTCAGATGCTGCTATCTATCAGCTCTTCAGCGCGGCATTGCACAGGCTGTAGAAGCCGCCGCCCTTCTGGATCCACTTGAGGCCGCCCAGCGCGTTGGCGTCCTTGTTGGCGTAGTACTGATCGAGGCAGGTATGCATACGGCCTTTGGCCGGGGTCTCGGTGCTATATTTCTGGGAGATCGCCTTCGGAAACTTCACACCTTGGGGAGCGGTGACGGTCGGTGTTTCCGGGTCGCTGGTGTAGCTCGCCTCATCGGCAGCCGGCACGGTGTCGTCGTCGGATGCACCAGTACCGCACTGGCTCTTGCGGAAGTCGTTCCACTTCATGCCGTTCAGCGTGTTGCCGGTCTTGGCCGCCTGATACTTGGCGCTGCAGTCCGCCATGCTGAGGCCTTTGCCGGCGTCAGCAGTTGCCGCTGCCTTGGTCGTCGCTGCGGCCGGTTCTACCGTAGCGCCGGCGCCGGCGGCACATGCGCTCTTGCGGAAGTCGTTCCACTTCATGCCGTTCAGCGTGCCGGCAGCCTTTGCAGCCTGGTATTTGGTGCTGCATTCTTTCGCCGTCAGGCCCGGTGCCGAGTCATCAGTGGCCGCTGCCGTCGCAGCCGGTGCTGCCGCGGCCGGTGCTGCCGCAGCGGTAGCGCCGGCGGTGCATTCAGTCTTGCGATACTGGTTCCAGGTCAGGCCGTTCAGTGTGCCGGCGGCCTTGTCTGCCTGATACTTGGTGCTGCACTCTTTCGCCGTCAGGCCCGGCGCGACGTCATCGCCAGTGGCTGCTGCCGCCTTGGTCGTCGGCTTGGCGGGTTCTGCCGTGGCGCTGGCGTCGGTGCCGCATTCGGCCTTGCGGAACTGGTTCCAGTTCTGCCCGCCAAGTGTTCCGGCGTCCTTGGCCGCGTTATACTTGGTGCTGCACTCGGCCATGGTCAGCGCATTGGCAGGCGCCGCCAGGAACAAGGTCACGACGGCAAGACCCGTCAAAGTGGCAAGTCGATGGATGAGCATGCATTTTCTCCCTACAGCGGTTCATGATATGTCCCAGCAAATCAATAGCGCTCAACGGCTGGTTGCGCCAGATGCCAAGTAGCGTAAAAAGTGCCGGAAAGTGTATTCTTTCCGATAAGGTGATGAAATCGTTGCCGGGCGCTGTCTCGCAGCCAAGTTTTTCCGGGTGCATTTGCACGGAGAGCGCGTATATAGCGGTTCGCAGTCAGGAGACTGCCTCGCATGACAGCCAGTCGAACCGGCTGGTGCGGCGGATCCTGAATTCACCTCGGTCTGGAGCAGAACGACGCGCGGATTCCGAATTCAAAGCCATACTGACACACATCAAGAATCCAGATGCGGTTTGAGTTGAAGTTCCTGAACGCTGCTGCCGCAATCAGAGCAGGGAACTTGAAAATCAATACAGTGGCGTGACACAAAACACACAAAACAACAATTTTCTAAGGATTGGAGGCATATAATCATGCATTGTGATGATAGGGCTCGGGCCAATTTGTGGCATGACGTGCCGGGAAAGAACCATCGGGAAGCTGACTAGTATGGCAGGAAGTTATTTCGGCACGGACGGCATTCGCGGGCGCGCCAACAGGTTTCCAATGACGGCGGAGATCGCCATGAGGGTCGGCATGGCCGCTGGCCTTTCGTTCCAGCGCGGCAATCATCGCCACCGCGTCGTGCTCGGCAAGGACACCAGACTTTCCGGCTACATGATCGAGAATGCGATGGTGTCGGGCCTCTGCGCCGCCGGCATGGACGTGTTCCTGCTCGGCCCGATTCCGACGCCCGCGGTCGCCATGCTGGTGCGCTCGTTGCGCGCCGACATCGGCGTGATGATCTCGGCCTCGCACAATCCTTACTATGACAACGGCATCAAGCTGTTCGGCCCGGATGGCTACAAGCTCTCCGACGAGATCGAGGAGCGCATCGAGGGGATGCTCGACAAGGATATCGAACTGGCGCTCGCCGATTCGGACGGGCTCGGCCGCGCCAAGCGCGTCGACGGCGTCCATGACCGCTATATCGAATTCGCCAAACGCACGCTGCCGCGATCGATGTCGCTTTCCGGCCTCCGCATCGTCGTCGATTGCGCCAATGGCGCTGCCTACAAGGTGGCGCCCGAGGCGCTGTGGGAACTCGGCGCCGAGGTCGTCGCCATCAATGTCGAGCCCAACGGCTTCAACATCAACAAGGAGTGCGGCTCGACCCATCCGGCCGGCCTGCAGAAGAAGGTGCACGAAGTGCGCGCCGATATCGGCATCGCGCTCGACGGCGACGCTGACCGCGTCGTCATCGTCGACGAGAATGGCGCGATCGTCGATGGCGATCAGATCATGGCGCTGATCGCCGAGTCCTGGCATCAGAGCGGACGGCTGGCCGGCGGCGGCGTCGTCTCGACGGTGATGTCCAATCTCGGCCTCGAACGCTTCCTCGGCGACATGAACCTGCAGTTGCACCGCACCAAGGTCGGCGACCGCTATGTCGTCGAGCACATGCGTGCGCACGGCCTGAATGTCGGCGGCGAGCAGTCTGGCCACATCGTGCTGTCCGATTTTTCCACGACCGGCGACGGCCTCGTCTCGGCGCTCCAGGTGCTCGCCTGCATCAAGCGGCAGAACCGGCCGGTCAGCGAGCTGTCGAAGAAGTTCGAGCCGGTGCCGCAGCTTCTGAAGAACGTCCACATTTCCGGCGGTAAGCCGCTCGAGGAAGCCCCGGTCAAGGCAGCGATCGAAGATGCACGCCACCGCCTGGGCAAGGCCGGTCGCCTGGTCATCCGGCCATCCGGCACGGAGCCGCTCATCCGCGTCATGGCGGAAGGCGACGACCAGCAACTGGTCGAGGCCGTCGTCAACGACATCGTCGAGATCATCTCGGAAACACGCAGCGCCGCCTGATCCTGCAGCTTTTGCTGGTCTGAAAAGCCCGCCTTCCGGCGGGCTTTTTCGTTGGGTTGCAGGTCAACGCTGCCCGTAGTTTCCTCGAATTCTAGAGATTCATGGTTAAGCGATACGGTTAAACGCCTTTTAACTTTTCCAATTCATTATCCACGACTGAAGCCAATCACATTCGGACGCGTTCGCTGTGCCGAGGGTTCTCAGGGGTGACAAGCATGTTCAATACAGCAAGAATGGCCCTCTTTGCCGCGCTGTTCGCGGGCGTAGCCGGACCAGTGTTCGCCGCCGACTTCGTCGAGCCGCCCGTGATCGAGCCGGCCCCGCCACCGGCCGTCTACGAGCAGCCGGCCGAATATGGCGGCTGGTACATTCGCGGCGACATCGACTATCATTGGTCGAAGTTTCGCGGCGCCGACTACATCACCTACGGTGACACACCCGGTACTGGTCGCTTCGACAGCGGCAAGCTGGAGAGCGCCTTCTCGGCCGGTGCCGGCGTCGGTTACCAGATCAACCAGCATTTTCGCACCGACCTGACCGCGGACTGGATGAGCAAATCCGATTTCCGCGGCTCGACCAGCGGCTTCTGCGGCATCAACCCCTGCACTTCGACCGACACGTCGTCTTATACGGCGCTGCTGCTCCTGGCCAATGCCTATGTCGATATCGGCACCTGGCACGGCATCACGCCTTATGTCGGCGCCGGCATCGGCGGCGCCTGGGTCAAGTGGGACAAGCTGCACAACACCATTGACGACGATACGTTTGAGCATAGCGGCGGCAAGGGCTGGCGCTTTGCCTATGCGGCGATGGCGGGCGCCTCCTACTGCCTGACCGATCGCGTCAAGCTCGATCTCGGTTACCGCTTCAGCCATATCGAAGGCGGCAAGATGTTCGACTTCGCCAGCGATGTCGGTCCCGGACATGACAAGGGCATCAATGTGCACGAAGTGCGCGGCGGTCTGCGCTATCAGTTCGGCAACTCCGGCTGCGCCCAGCCGGAACCGATCGCCTATGAACCCGAACCGGTCTACACCAAGTAATCGCTTCGACAGCAGGTTTACGGACCGCCCGGCAAAGCCGGGCGGTTTTCGTTTGTGTCGGGA
>NZ_RZTA01000200.1:0-5892 GCF_004023115.1 Mesorhizobium sp. M6A.T.Cr.TU.017.01.1.1 | reverse complement strand
GAGCCACCAACCCAGAGGAGACCACCATGACCGACTTCACCCGCCTGACGCTGCCGGTGCTTGCCTTCGCGCTTTGCTCGACGGCGCTTTTCGCCGGCGGCATCGCCCGCGCCGAGGATGCGATGAAACCCGCCGACCCGATGGCCACGGACGCCATGAAGCCGGCCGATCCGATGGCCGCCGAAAAGATGAAGGACTGCATGGACAAGGCAGCCATGGAAACCGACGCGATGAAGAAGGACGAGGCAACGAAGGCCTGCGACGCTATGGGCATGGCCAAGTAGGTCTTGTCTGCCTCGGCCTGGCGGCCCGGCGTGGGCAACCCCTGCGCCGGCGCCAATATGCACGGCAATGTGAGACGCCGGCGGACCCAAATGTTCTATAGTCACAACACCATCATGGGAGATCAGACATGACCGGTATTCGAGAACCATTTGCGAGACGGTCGACGCGCTTCGCCAGGAGTGCGCTTGCGGCACTGATGTTCGCCTCGGCCGGCGCCGCCTTGTGGCAGACGCCGGCGATCTCGGCCGAGGCGGCGGTGGTGATCCCGCCGCCGGCGATGGACGAGAAACCCGCCGGCGGCACCGAGAAGGCGGTCTTCGCCGGCGGCTGCTTCTGGGGCGTGCAAGGCGTGTTCCAGCACGTCAATGGCGTGACCAGCGCCGTCTCCGGCTATGCCGGCGGGACCGAGGGCACCGCCGTCTACGAGACGGTCGGCACCGGCCGCACAGGCCACGCCGAAGCCGTCGAGATCACTTACGAGCCGACAGAGGTGACCTATGGCCAGCTGCTGCAGGTGTATTTCTCGGTCGCGCACAACCCGACGCAGCTGAACTACCAGGGTCCGGACCGCGGCCCCCAATACCGTTCGACGATCTTTGCCGAAAGCGATGCCCAGAAGAAGATCGCCGAGAGCTACATCGCCCAGCTCGACAAGGCCAAGGTGTTTCCAGAGCCGATCGTGACCACGTTGGAGACCGGGAAACCCTTCTACCCGGCCGAGGACTATCACCAGGACTTTTTGACGCTGAACCCGACCTATCCCTACATCGTCTACAACGACCTGCCCAAGGTCGAGAACTTGAAGACGCTCTTCCCGGATCTCTATAGCGAGAAGCCGGTGCTGGTGATGGCCGCCAACAAGAGTTGATCTTTGCCAGCGTATACTTGGTGCGTCCAAGTGGACGCACGTCGGCGTAAGGTGTGTTGAGATTCAGGTCAGGCCGCGCCGAAAATGGTGGATTCCGAGAACCGGAACGGAGCGTACTTTCGGGTACGTGAGTACCGGAAGCGCAGGAAGCCGCCGTTTGCAGGCCGGCATCACCTGAATATCAATACACCTTATTGCACGCCCAGAAATTGCCTGAGCTCCGGCGTCCTCGGATTGGCGAAGACGTCCTCGGGGGCGCCGATCTCGTGGACGCGGCCCTGATGCATGAAGACGACGCGCGAGCAGACGTCGCGGGCGAAGCGCATCTCATGGGTGACCATCACCAGCGTCATGCCTTCCGCAGCCAATTCCTTGACGACGGCCAGCACTTCGGCAACGAGTTCGGGGTCGAGCGCCGAGGTGATCTCGTCGCATAGCAGCGCGATGGGCTGCATGGCGAGCGCCCGGGCGATCGCCACGCGCTGCTGCTGACCGCCGGACAATTCGTCCGGCAATGCGTCGAACTTGTGGGCGAGACCGACGCGGTCGAGCATTTTTCGCGCGACCGCTTCGGCGTCCTTTTTCGGCGTCTTCTTCACCACCATCTGCGACAGCATGACATTGCCGCCGGCCGTGAGATGCGGGAACAGGTTGAATTGCTGAAAAATCATGCCGACCTTCAGGCGCAGCGCCTTGAGATGAACCTCGTCGGGCAGGAACTGGGCGCCGGCGACGACGATCGAGCCTTCATCGATGGTCTCCAGCCCGTTGATGCAGCGCAGCAGCGTCGACTTGCCCGAACCGCTCTTGCCGATGATGGCGACGACCTCGCCCGGCGCGACGTCGATGGAGATCCCCTTCAGCACCTCGTTGTCGCCGAAGCGCTTCTTCACCTCAGTGATTGCGATGAGCGACATTGAGCTTCCTTTCCAGGAGCTGGCTGGATTTCGACAGCGGCCAGCACAAAGCAAAGTAGATGAGCGCAACCAGGCCATAGACGGTGAACGGCTGGAACGTTGCGTTGGTGACGATCGAACCGGCCTTCGACAACTCGACGAAGCCGATGATCGAGGTGAGCGCGGTGCCCTTCACCACCTGCACCGAGAAGCCGACCGTCGGTGGCACCGCCACTTTCAGCGCCTGCGGCAGGATGACGTAGCGCATCTGCTGGAGATAACCCATGCCGAGGCTGGCGGACGCCTCCCACTGGCCCTTGGCGATGCTCTCGACGCAGCCGCGCCAGATCTCGGCGAGGAAGGCGGCGGTCCATAGGATGAGCGCGACACAAGCGGCAAGCCAGGCGGGAACGTCGATGCCGAACAGGCCAAGCCCGAAGAAAGCGAGAAAGAGCTGCATCAGGAGCGGCGTGCCCTGGAACAGCTGGATGTAACCGCGTGACAGAAGCCGCGCCCAACGCCGGCCGCCGATGCGCAGGAAAAGCAGGGCCGCGCCGACGATGCCGCCACCGATGAAGGAGACCAGCGAGAGGACAACGGTCCAGCGGGCGGCCAAAAGCAGGTTGCGCAGGATGTCCCAGAAGCTGAACTCGGTCATGGCGCATGTCTCATCGCGACGCCTTCCTCGGGAACAGCATCCAGCCCAGGCCAGCCAGCATCTGGCGCAGCAGGATCGCGAGGGCCAGGTAGATCAAGGTGGAGACGATGTAGGTTTCGAAGGCCCTGAAATTGCGCGACTGGATAAAGTTGGCGGCAAAGGTCAGGTCCTCGGCGGCAATCTGCGAAACGACGGCCGAACCAAGCATGACGATGACGATCTGCGACGACAGCGCAGGCCAGATGCGCTGCAGCGCCGGGACCAGAACCACGTGCCAGAAGGTCTGGAACGGGGTCATGGCGAGGCTGGCGCCGGCCTCGAACTGGCCGCGTGGCGTGGCCTGGATGCCGGCGCGGATGATCTCGCAGCTGTAGGCGCCGAGGTTGACGATCATGGCGAGGTTGGCCGCGCTGAGTTCCGACATCCTGATGCCAAGTGATGGCAGGCCGAAGAAGATGAAGAACAGCTGGATCAGAAAGGGCGTGTTGCGGATCAGCTCGACATAGGTCGCGACGACGGGTTTCAGCCATTTCGGCCCGAGGGCGCGCACCCAGGCGCAGGCAATGCCCAATGCCACGCCGAACACCGCGCCGATCAGGATGAGCTGCACGGTAATCCGGATGCCCTTGAGCAGCACTGGCAGAGACTCGATCAGCCAGCCGAAATCAAACTGATAGGTCATGGCTTGCTGTCTGACCTAAACCACACGCGGCGGGCGGCGATCACAGGTCAGCCGGCAGGTCCACCTTCAGCCATTTTTGCGAAATCGCGTTGAGGGCGCCGTCGGACCTGGCGGCGGCGATGATCCCGTTGACCTTGGCCATCAACGCCGGCTGCTCCTTGTTCATGCCGATGTAGCAAGGCGAGTTCTTGATCAGGAATTTGAGCTCGGGCCGCTTGGGCGGGTTCTTTTCGATAATGGCGGCGGCGACGACATTCCCGGTCGCGATCACCTCGACCTGGCCGGAAAGGAAGGCTGAAATCGTGCCGTTATTGTCCTCGTAGCGCTTGATCTCAACGCTCGCGGGGGCGACCTTGGTCAGTTCGAGGTCTTCGATCGCGCCGCGGGTGACGCCAATGGTCTTGCCGGCGAGGTCTTCCGCCTTTGCGATCGCGACATCCGCCGGAGCGAACACGCCGTTGTAGAAGGGGGCGTAGGCCTCGGAGAAGTCGATGACCTTCTCGCGATCGGGATTCTTGCCGAGGCTGGAGATGACCAGGTCGACCTTGTTGGTCTGAAGATAGGGAATGCGGTTGGCGCTGGTGACCGGGACGATCTCGACCTTGGCGCCGAGCTTTTCGCCAATCAGATTGGCGATGTCGATATCGTAGCCTTGCGGCGTCATGTCGGCGCCAACACTGCCGAAGGGCGGGAAATCCTGTGGAACGGCGATGCGGATGGTGCCCCGCGCGCCGATGTCGCTCAAGACGTCAGCCCGCGCCCGCGAAGACGGGGCCATGGCCATCCCGACCACGGCGGCCAAGGCCAGCATGCACACATTGCGACGGTTCATTATTTTCCCCTTTGACTGGACAAAACCAATTGGTCGCCAGGGCAAAGCAACAGACATGCCAAACCATCGAAATCGGCGCGAATCGGCTTCCCCTGTAGGATTGGATAAGGGGCGCCTTCGCGACCCATGCCGCCCGACTGGCAGGTTGCCTAAATATTGTGCAGATAATTGATGTCGCGGATTTGGCGTCGTGCGGAGCGGACGGTCCGCTATGCCGTCCCTTTGCGCCACGGCAGGCTCCAGCGCAGCTTTTCCGGCGTGGCCCCGGCCGCAGTCGATGTCGGGGCGGGCTTCGTCTCGCGAAAATGCGCCGAGCCCTGCGGCGGATAGGCGTGGGTGTTGTTGAGGGCGAGCTTCTCGATCTGGCTGAAGTCGGGGAAAGGCAGGTTTTCCGCCTCGCGCCAGTCGCTGACCCGTTTTTCGGCCGCGATGCGTTTTTCTTCATCGGCCGGCAGATCGGCGGCGGTGTACTCCAACTGCGAGGGGAAGGCGAACTGCGTGCCGGCATCGTCCATGATGTTGATGATGGACAAAAGGATGTCCTCGCGTATGGCGAGGAACTCGGACCCGTCCGCCGTCATGACATAGGTCGACACCTCGATGTCGAGCGAATAGGGGCCGAAGCCGACAAAGCGCACGTGACACGGATCGTCGATGACGCGCGGATGCGCGATCAGCAGCTTGCGCAGCTCGGCCAAAGTATAGCGCAACTGATCGGGCGTGGTCTCGTAGCGCAGTTGCAGCGTCGTCGCGAAACGGGTGCGGTCGCGATGCGCGTAATTTTCGATCTGCATGCCGGCGAAGTCCGAATTGGGCACCGAGATGATTGTGCGGTCGGGCGATCTTATGCGGGTCGAGCGCATGCCGATATGCTCGATGGTGCCCGACTGTCCGCCGAACTTGCAGAAGTCGCCGACGCTGACCGGCCGGTCAGCGTAGAGCGTGAGGCCGGAGAGGAAATTCTGCAGCGTCGGCTGCGCCGCCAGCGCCACGGCGAGGCCGCCGATGCCGAGGCCGGCGATGACGCCTTCATAGGGGATGGCAAGCACTTCGGCCAACAGCAGGAAGGCGACGACCAGCACGGCCACGCGGGCCACGCCGGTGGACAGCGAGATCAGCGTGTCGTGATAGCCGGGCACCTGCCACATATTGCGGTAACGATCGGCGATCCTGCCGATCAGATGCCAGACCACCGGAACGAAGCCGATCACGATCAGGCTCCAGGCCACTGCCTTCACTGGTGCTGCGACCACTTGCGGCAGGCCGAGCGGGCGCAATGCCACCAAAAGGAAAAGACCTAGGAAGATCGCGCGCACCGCCCATTCGACTACGCGTAAGAAACCCGACCGCTGCGAACGATTCTGACTGGGCGCAAAAAAGGAAATGACCGCATTGGCGATGAAGCCGAAGGCAATGCCGGCCAGCACTGCGAGGCCGAGCATCCACCATTGCCAGCGCTCCATCGGTCCGGCGCGGGTGAGCAGGCGGGGGCTGATCTCGCGCGCCAGGCCACGCGTGGCGAAGAACGGGTCGTTGCTGGCGAAAGCGGCGAATTCCGGCGCCACCGGGACCTCTTCCACATCGGCATAGAGCGTGCGGATGTTGGCGAGCGTCTCGGGCGTGAATTGCCAGATCTTGCCGTTGCCGGTGCCAGCGGGGTCCGTTTCCACC
>NZ_RZTA01000001.1:0-158106 GCF_004023115.1 Mesorhizobium sp. M6A.T.Cr.TU.017.01.1.1 | reverse complement strand
CATTGACGCTGGCGCTCTCGATCTTCACCTATAATTTCATCGAGAACCCGATCCGCCGCAACGGCTGGCTGATGGCGAACGCGGCGCGCGCGCTTGTCCCCGCCGCAATGCTGACCGGCGCCAGCGTGGTGGCGACCTATGCCAATGCGCGCCTTGCCGTGCACGATCTCGACCCCTCACAACGCATCATTGCCGAAACTGCCGCACAGCCTTCCACTGCGCGCGCCAAGGTGGGCTGCATTCTCGACTACGAGACAGTCACGCCGAAGGCCTGCGAGTTCGGCGCCAAGAACGCCGAGCACTCGATCGCGCTGTTCGGCGATTCGCATGCCGACCACTGGTCGACGCCGCTGATCGAGGCGGCGAAGAAGAACAACTACAAGGTCGTCACCTGGCTCAAATCCGCCTGCCGGGCCTCGCGGCTGACGGTCTGGAGCTCGAAGCTGAAGCGCGACTACACCGAGTGCGATCAATGGCGCGAGCAATCGATCAAGGAGATCATCGCGCTGCGCCCGAGCCTGGTGGTGATCTCGGAGATATCGCTGACGAGCTCGCGCAAACTGTCGCCCGACGCGAAGGTGCCCGACACCCAGGATCAGGACTGGCAGGCCGGTCTGCGCTCAACGCTGGAGGCCTTCAGCCAAGCCGGGCTGAAGGTCGCCTTCATCCGCGATGTGCCGTTCAACGGCATGTTCGTCGACACCTGCGTGGCCCGCGCGCTGTGGCGCGGACAGGCGCCATCGGTATGTGACGCGCCGCGAAGCGACGCCGCCAACGACGCCGTGGCCGCGGTGGAGCGCGATATCGTGCGCGCCATTCCCAACGCGACCTATATCGATATGACCGACCGGTTCTGCGACGCCAAGACCTGCCATGTCTTCATCGACGGCAAGCTGGCCTACCGCGACCGCCACCACATGGCGACGCCCTTTGCGCAAACGCTGGAGCCGCCGGTCGAGCGCGCGCTGTTCTCGAAGGTGGCGGCGGAGAAATAGGGGCGGCGCAAGACGCGCCTTTCACCCCTCGTCTCAGTGCAGGCCAAACTCACGCAGCAGTTCTTCGCGATAGCGCACGAACCGGCTTTCGCTGCGATCGCGGGGGCGCGGCAGCTCAACCTCGACCAGCCGTGCCGTGCCGCCTTTCTCCCTGGGCAGGATCAGCACCCTGTCCGCAAGATAGATCGCTTCCTCCAGATCATGAGTGACCATGACCATGGTGACGTTCTCCTCGCTCCAGATGCGCGCCAGCTCCTCTTGCATGCCGATCTTGGTCATGGCGTCGAGCGCGCCTAGCGGCTCGTCGAGCAGCAGGATTTCAGGCTGCACGGTCAAGGCCCGGGCGATGCCGACGCGCTGCGCCATGCCGCCCGAAAGCTGCCGGGGATAGGCATCGCTGAATTCGGCCAGGCCGACGAGCGCGATATAGAAGCGGGCCTTGTCCTCGGCCTCCGCCTTGGGCACGCCCCGCACTTCGAGGCCAAAGGCGACGTTGCCGAGCACTGTCAGCCAGGGCAGCAGGCGCGGTTCCTGGAAGATGACCGCGCGCTCGGCGCCGACGCCATGGACCGGCTTGCCGTCGATCGCGACCCCGCCGCTGTCTGCTGCCTCCAGCCCGGCAAGAATGCGCAGCAGCGTGGTCTTGCCCGATCCGCTGGCGCCGACGATGACGAGACATTCACCGGAGCGGATATCGAGGTTGAGCGCCCTCAGCACGGCAAGAGGGCGCCCACTGAGGGTGAAGGATTTGGAAAGGTCGCGTATGGTGACCTCGCCGCCGCTTTTGCTGGCCATGGCGCCCGTCTCCCGGTCAGTTGGTTTTCGTTTCGCCGCGCCGGTAGAGGATGTCAGCGGCTTTCAGCTTGCCCTTGGGCAGGCGGCCGTCGCGCTCGAGCACGCTGACCCAGAAGTCGATGTCACGATCGTCAGCCTTCGCCCCTTCGCGCAGGCCGAAGCCGGTCCAGTAGCGTGCCAGCGCGCCATTTTCGCCGCGCTTGTCGAGGATGTCCGCAAGCACCTTGCGCGCCTCGTCCGGGTTCTGGCGCGACCAGTCGGCGGCGCGCGCCGACTGCTCGACGAAATTGCGGGCCCCCTCCGGATGCGCCGTGATGAAGTCGCGCCGCAGGACGATGAAGCCGCCGGCCAGTTCGCCCAGCACATCGGTGTCGTTGAACACGCCGCGCACGCCGCCATTGTCGACAAGGGCGCCGGCAAACGTCGCCTGCCAATAGCCGAGTGCCGCGATATCGACCTGGCGCGACCGCAAGGTCTGTTCAAGCTGTGGCCCGGGCACCACGACGAGGTTGGCGGCATCCGGCGGCAGGCCGGCGCCGTGCAGCGCCTCGCGCACGGTATAGTCGAGATGGGCGCCGAGCGTGTTGACCGCAATGGTCTTGCCGGTGATGTCGGCAATCGATTTGATCGGACTGTCTTCCAGCACGTAGAAGACGCTGCGCACTTGGCTGTTGATGCCGTTGCTTGGATAGGCGGCGACGAAGTCGTTGCCACCGGAGATCGAATTGATCACCGCAGCGGTTGCGGCCGAGCCGAGATCGACGCTGCCGGAGGCGAGCGCGAACAGCGATTCCGGGCCGCCGCCGGAGTAGCCGACATTCTCCAGCTTGACGCCGAAATCCTTGAAATAGCCGAGCTCGTCCGCCAGCTCATGCGGCGAGATGCTGCCGCGGCTGGCAAGGTAGCGCAACGTGACCGGCGCGGCTTGCGCAGCGGCAAAGCGAGGCAGGCCGGCGGCGATGATGCCGGCGGCAAAGGGAGCGCCGGCAAGCAGGGAACGGCGAGTGATTGGCATGGTCCGGTCTTTCTTGTTGGAGAGGTTGGCCTGTTGGAGAGGATGGCCTGTTGGAGAGATGGTGAGAGCTGGTCAGTCGATGGGATCGCTCCAGCGGCAGAGCCGCCGCTGCAGGCTGACCAGGGCCTGGTTGGCGATCAGGCCGAGCCCGGCGAGGATGACGATCGCCGCAAACATCAGCGGGATCTGGAAGTTGTACTGCGCGTTCATCACCTGGAAGCCGATGCCCTTGTTGGCGCCGATCATTTCGGAGGCGATCAGCAACAAGAGCGCCGTGGTCGCACTCAGCCTTAAGCCCACGAAGATCGACGGGACGGCCCCTGGAAGCACGACACGGCGAAACACGGTGAGCCGCGCGGCGCCGTAGACCCGGGCCATCTCGAGCAGTTTCGGATCGACTTGCTTGACGCCGCTGATGGTGTTGAGCAGCAGCGGAAACAGCGTCGCCCAGAAGATGACGAAGACCTTTGATGCCTCCCCCAGCCCGAGCAGCAGGATGAACACCGGGTAGAGCGCCAGCGCCGAGGTCTGCCGGAAAACCTGCAGGATCGGGTCAAGCGCGGTTTCGACGGTGCGCACCTGGCCCATGAACAGGCCGAGCGGGATAGCGACCGCCACGGCCGCCGCGAAGGCGAGGCCGGCGCGCTGCAGGCTGATGGCGATGTCGCCAAGCAAGGTGCCGCCGGCCAGGCCGTTCCACAATGCGGTGACGATCGTGTCGATCGGCGGCAGCACAGCGGCGTTGACCCATCCCGCGCGGCTCGAGACCTGCCAGATCGCGAGGAAGGCGATCAGGATGCCGTATCGGGACAGGAAGCGGACGACAGTCCGGTTGGCCAGGCGCGGAAAATCGGCGCCAAGGCTGGTTCTGCCGTCATGTGCAGCGATCGTGACCGGCTGCTCGATGTGTTGCAGACTCATCGTCTTGCCCTTTGCTTAAAAGAATTTATTCGGCGGCCAGCACCTTCGAGCGGGCGGCGGTCCAAGGGTTTTCCGGCCGCCTGAGGCCGAGATTCTCGCGCAGCGTCCTGCCTTCATAGGCGGTGCGGAACAGGCCGCGGCGCTGCAGCTCGGGAATCACCAGGTCGACAAAGTCATCAAGCGCGCCAGGCAGCCATGGCGGTAGGATATTGAAGCCGTCGGCGGCCTCGTTGCCGAACCATTCCTCCAGCTGATCGGCAACCTGCACCGCGCTGCCGATGACGGTATAGTGGCCGCGGGCCGTTGCCACCCACTGGTAGAGCTGGTGGATGGTGAAGTTGTGCTCGTCGGCAATCTGGCGGATCAGCGCCTGGCGGCTCTTCATGCCTTCGGTTTCCTTGCTCGGCGGCAGCGGTCCGTCGAGCGGGTAACCGCTGATGTCGAGCGTTTGGCCCGCCAGCCCGTTGAGCAGGGCGACGCCGTCCTCGGGCAGGATCAGCTCGTTCAGCTGCTCGTACTTGGCGCGGGCTTCGTCTTCGGTGCGGCCAACGAACGGTGCCACGCCCGGCATGATCAGCACCTGTCCGGGATCGCGGCCGGCAGCCGCCACGCGCGCCTTGATGTCGCGATAGAATTCTTGCGCCGAGGCCAGGTTCTGATGAGCCGTGAAGATCACCTCAGCCGATTGGGCGGCGAGCTTGCGGCCGTCCTCCGACTGCCCGGCCTGCACCACCACCGGGTGCCCTTGCACCGGGCGCGGCACATTGAGCGGGCCTTTGACGCTGAAATGCTGGCCCTTGTGGTCGATGTCGTGAAGCTTGTCCTTGTCGTAGAAGCGGCCCGACTTCTTGTCGCGGATGAAGGCGTCGTCTTCCCAGCTGTCCCACAGCGCCTTGACCGTCTCGACATGCTCATGCGCGCGGGCATAGCGCTCGGCGTGGTTCGGCTGGGCGTCGCGGTTGAAATTGCGCGCGGTGTCGTCGCCTGCCGAGGTCACGACGTTCCAGCCGGCCCGGCCATTCGACAGAAGATCGAGCGAGGCGAATTTGCGGGCGAGCGTATAAGGCTCCTCATAGGTGGTGGAGGCGGTGGCGATGAAGCCCAGATGCGTGGTGAGCGGCGCCAATGCGGCGAACAGCGTCACCGGCTCGAACCCGGCGATCTTGGCATTGCCGCCTTCGCGGGCGCCGAGGCCAACGGTCAGATTGTCGGCGAGGAAATAGGCGTCGAACAGGCCGCGTTCGGCGGTCAGCGCGAGCTGCCTGTGGAACTCGAAATTCGTCGCGCCGTCGGCCGGCGCCTCAGGATGGCGCCAGGCTGCGATATGCTGTCCGCCACCGGGCAGGAAGGCACCAAGCTTGATCTGTCTGGACTTGCTGGGTCTGGTCATTGCGGGTTCCTTCTGTGCTGTGCGGAAAGGGAATCGGCTGACCGGTGTTCAGGCGGCAAGACCGACGCTGCGTGGCGTTCCGGCCACCCGGCATGCTTCGGCGACCGCTTGCCTGACGCGAGAATGGATGGCTTCGGAGACCAGCACGCCGTCGGCGAAGTCCTTGTCGGAGGCGTAGATCGCGGTCGGCAGGGTCAGTGCCTCGAAGAAACCGAACAGCGGCCGCAGCTGATGCTCGACAACCAGCGAATGACGATCGCCGCCGCCAGTTGCAGCGAGGATGACCGGTTTTCCCCTCAGGGACGACGGGTCGAGCAGGTCGAAGAAATGCTTGAAAAGCCCGGTGTAGCTGCCTTTGAAAGTCGGCGAGCCAACCACCAGGACATCGGCACCCAGCAATCGCTCGACGATGCTCCTGGCCAGCGGATCCAGATCGCCGATGCGCCTTGCCAGCGGGAAGGATTGGCCGAGATCCTCGATGTCGAAAACGGTCGAGGCTGCACCGGTGCTGCTCGACACCTCCGCGACGATGTGGCTGATGAATGCCTTGGTCTTCGACGGACGGGTCAGGTTGCCCGACAGCCCCACCACCAGTTTCTTCGGCATTTCGGTCTCCTCGCAAAACGGCTTGTGTGTAGTAACTCTACTGAGTTTATAGAATTAAATGAGCGAGAAGATTTCAAAACGAGCCCGCCAAGCGGATTGAGTTTGCGGCACATCGCCGTTGATTGGTTCATTCGACGCGCAATGCGGACGCCGAGGTTTAGGGCAAGGGCGCCTTGACCGCATTCCGGCCACGCGTTGATGATCAAGCGCACCAAAGGCATCGCCCCGGGGGATTCGCATGAAAACAGCCGTTCTGACGTCTCTGCTCCTGGCCTGTTTGTTGGCATCGCCGGCGCAGGCGGGATGGAAGCCGATTGAGACGGTCGAGACCTACGCCGTTTCAGGACAGACCGGTCCCCAGCTCCATGCCTCGATGGGCGAGCGGGGGCCGATGATCGGCAAAGGCAAGGTCCGTGCCATGGCCTACACCAATTTCAAGCTGACCTGGGTCAGGGATTATCAGCGACAAGGCAATGCCTGCGTGCTGGTATCGGCGCGGCCGAAGCTCATCATAACCTACACCTTGCCCAAAACGTCCGGGCCGGTGCCGGCCGCCGTGCAGAAGAGCTGGGACGTTTTTGCCGCTGGCCTCGCCGCCCACGAAAAGGTGCATGGCGACATCATCGTCGACATGGTCCGCAAGATCGAGACGGCCACCATCGGCCTGTCCGTCCCCGACGATCCCGGCTGCAAAAAGATCAGGACCGAAATGACCCGGCGGCTTGCCGAACTCTCCCAGGCGCAGCGGCAGGCAAGCCGCGATTTCGACCGGGTAGAATTCGCCCCGCGCGGCAATCTGCAGCAGCTCATCGTGAATTTGCTGATGGGGCGGTAGGAGAGGATGGAGCGAAGCACCCCCCTCTGCCCTGCCGGGCATCTCCCCCTCAAGGGGGGAGATCGGCTGACCGCAACGCCGCACCTCGTCCTTCAACATCCGCGATTGAGGCCGGAGCGATGCGAAGGCGTAATCTCCCCCCTTGAGGGGGAGATGCCCGGCAGGGCAGAGGGGGGTCGGCGGCGATGAGCCACTATCCTGTGCCGCCAATCAACCGCCGCAATGCGCGCAAGATGCGTAAAGTCATGACGGATGCCGAACTGAAACTCTGGAACGAGATCAGAGCGCATCGCCTCATGGGACTGGCGTTTCGGCGCCAAATGCCCATCGCTGGCTACATCGTCGATTTTGCTTGCCCGGGCAGAAAGCTGATCGTCGAACTAGATGGTTCCCAGCATGCCCAGGCCGAGGCCTCGGCGCCGGATGCCGCGAGAACGGCAAAGCTTGAAGCGCTGGGCTGGACCATCCTGCGCTTCTGGAACGACGACGTCATTCGTGACCTCGATAATGTCTGCCAGCACATAGTCATCGAGGCCGGCGCGGACAGGCGCTGACTCTCACTCCGCCACCGGCGTCCACATCACATCCTCGACCCGCAGCGCCCCAGTTGCCAGCATCACCAGCCGGTCGAAGCCGAGCGCGGCGCCGCTTGCCTGCGGCATGATATCAAGCGCCGCGAGGAAATCCTCGTCGATCGGATAGCGTTCACCATAAACGCGCTCCTTCTCGTCCATCTCGATGGTGAAGCGCCGGCGCTGCTCGGCGGCGTCGGTCAGCTCGCCGAACGCGTTGGCCAGCTCGACGCCGCAGCAATAGAGCTCGAAGCGCTCGGCGGTCCTCGCATCATCTGCGCTCGGCCGGGCGAGTGCCGCCTCCGAAATCGGATAGCCGTAAAGGATGGTGGCGCGCCCCTGCCCCAGCGTCGGCTCGATCTTTTCCACCATCACCCGGCTGAACAGATCGGCCCAATTGTCGTCGGACGCGGTGCGCAAGCCCGCCTGGACCAGAGCCGCGTGCAGCGCTTCGCGGTCGGTGCTGCCGTCGGCGGCGACCGTGGCTAGCAGGTCGATGCCGGCATGGCGCGAAAAAGCCTCGGCGACGCTTAACCGTTCCGGCTCGGCGAACGGATCGGTCTCGCGGCCGCGAAAGGAGAAGCGTTTTGCGCCGGCGCGCTCGGCGGCCAGCGCGACAAGCCCGGCACAATCCTCCATCAGGCTCTCATAGGTCTCATCAACCCGGTACCATTCGAGCATGGTGAAGGACGGATGGTGTAGCGGGCCGCGCTCGCGGTTGCGATAGACGGCACTCAGGCTGAAGATGCGCTTCTCGCCGGCGGCGAGCAGCTTCTTGCAGGCGAATTCCGGCGATGTGTGCAAATAGAGCGGCTGGCGCTGCCCGTCCGGGCCGATCGCCTCGGTGGCGAAGGCCGACAAATGCGCCTCGTTGCCTGGCGAGACCTGCAGCGCCGCTGTCTCGACCTCGATGAAATCGCGACGGGCAAACCAGTCGCGCAGGGCCGCAGTGATGGCATTGCGCTGGAGCAGCCGCGGCCGGCGGTCGGTGTGGACATCGGGCGTCCACCAGGGCGAGGCGGCGGTCATGACAGGCGGATTTGCATCGAGGACTGGCGATTGCAGCCAAGATGCGCTAGTCCGCACCGGACGGCTCCCGCAGCCGATTTGCGCCGGTCGGCGCTTCCAGGCCAGTCAACGCTCTTAGGAATAAAGCCCGTGAAGGTCATCGCCAGTTCCCTACGCAAAGGCAATGTCGTCGAAAAGGACGGCAAGCTCTATGTGATCCTCTTTGCCGAAAACATCCACCCGGGCAAGGGCACACCGGTGACCCAGCTCGACATGCGCCGCATCTCCGATGGGGTGAAAGTCTCGGAGCGCTACCGCACCACCGAGCAGGTCGAGCGCGCCTATGTCGAGGAGCGCGAGCACACCTTCCTCTATCGCGACGGCGAGGGCTTCCACTTCATGAACCCGGAAAGCTACGACCAGGTCGCGGTGTCGGAAAGCGTGGTCGGCGAGATGGCGCCCTATCTCACGGAAGGCATGGCGGTGCAGGTCTCGCAGTATAATGGCATCGCCATCTCGCTGGTGCTGCCGCAGCGCGCCGCTTTCGAGGTGGTCGAGACCGAGCCGGTGACCAAGGGCCAGACGGCATCCTCCTCCTACAAGCCGGCAACGCTGTCCAACGGCGTGCGCACGCTGGTGCCGCCCCATATCAGCGCCGGCACCCGCGTGGTGGTGATGACGGCGGATGGCGCGTATGTGGAGCGGGCGAAGGATTGAGAGGCCCAATCGTCCGCGCTGGAGATTGGCTGGAACGACACGCGCTTCGTCATCCCAGGGCGGAGCAGGAGCGAAGCGACGTCGCGCAGACCCTGGGATCCACGCCGTGACCTCTAGGCGTCGCTGACTAATCAAAGAGTTCTGCTTCTTAGCCTAAAATCTGAAGCGATCCGCAGTGCAGCTGCCATGCACTGGGCCAAGTAATATTTTACAAACCCGTATTGCCGTTCATAATAATCTAAATGTAAGTTAGCCGGTCGGCTCGGGGGGAGGCGATCACTATGGCTAAGAGATCGTTTTCGTTTCGGCTTTTGAAGATTCAGATCGTTGATCCGGCTGATTCTTTAAAAGAAAATCATCGGCTCGAAGAGAAGCCGTTGGTCGAAAATCCAGAAAGCAAGCGGCTTTTCGCTGGGCAGGCCTATAGCTCGGCTCCCGCGTGGATCTCATTTTTCAACCCGGAGGATCGGCCACAGTTTGAAGGGCTATATGGGGGGCAAGCAGCGGCTATCTTGTTCGTTCAAGTCACGCTTCCTCCGGCAGAGAACGAGGAAGGCGGCGAGCCGGAAAGCCGTTGGCTGGCGGTTTGCTTCGGAATGGGCTTTCAAGATCTTCGACCCGAGGCGTTGGAGAGTCAATTTGGCCTGAAAGTGGCACTTAACCGTCTTGGTCGGGAACGCATCAAGAGCATAGATACCCGCAAGCCAGAGGACGCGACCATCCAGACTCGGTCCCAGAACAGCAGGACCGGCGAAATATTCGATTTCGGGCTCGACACTAACCACATCATTTTGCAGGCGATAACCGGCAAGTCGAGTGAAATTGATTTCGGCGGCACCCTTACCGGTGCAGACGGCCTTAAGCTGAGTTGCGAGACCGACTACAACCAGATCGGCGCTAAGGCACTTCAGATAGTGACTTCGTTCGGTGACACGGCGTATCAGGAGCTTTTCCCTTGGTACGGTAAGATTACGCCAGTAAGAGACCGCATACGGATCGAGAGCCTTGATCACATTCTTGTGGAGAAGCTCCGGTCTGGCCAACTCGACGGTATCCACCTCGCGCCGCCCGAAATCGTCGAATATCAAGACATTGATCGATTCAGGTTCTCTGGGATGCCCAGAGGCCACGACGGTTTCGATGAATTGCGATTAGATGAATACCTTGATCTGTTCGACGAGAATTCTCCACTTACGCTAGCTAACCTCAAGGCTGACAAGGTAAGAACTGCTGCAGATGGAGGGCCATTCTTTGACAGATGGCCCGTCTTCAAGTGTATATCAGCAGAAATCAATTTCGAAAATATGTTATACATCCTAGCTGCGGAGGAATGGTACGCCGTCAGGGCCGATTTTGTTGCGGATATAAATACCTCTATTGCGGAGATTCCTGCGGCGAACCTCGGGCTTCCTCCATATCAGCCGGGGGAAAAGGAAGGCGCTTACAATACCCGGGCAGTTGTAGACCGTGACGACCTCCACCTTTACGATAAGGAACTTATCTCCTTCGAAGGCGAACGCGGCCGCGTCGAATTTTGCGATCTGTTGAGCAACACGCGCCAGCTTATTCACGTCAAACGTCGGAGTAAATCGTCCGCACTTAGCCACCTTTTTCTTCAGGGTCACGTATCGGCAGAGGCCTTCCTGGACTATCCCGCTCTACGTACGCAGATACGAGAAGCTGCGCCTGAATTGGCTGATCTAATCCCAGCGGCGCGCCCGGATCCGGCTCACTATGAAATCGTGTACGTTTTTCTCCACGAGGGAAACGCAACGCTTCCATTTTTCAGCAAGGTCGCACTTGCAAGCGTCCACCGTCAGCTGCGGCGCATGAGCTATCGCGTCGCTATTGCATGGGTTGGGCCGAACGTAGTTGCATAGCCAATGCGGGGGGAGCCGTTTCAATGAGCTACATCTTTCTACTTTCTGGTCCTATTGCAGCAGGCAAGACGGCCCTGACCGATGCGTTCCAAAACCGATTTCAGGCAAAGCGCCTTTCCACGCGAAAGTTTCTAAAAGCAATTGAGAATTCGGACGATCGGGATCAGCTAATTGCTCTTGGTCTTGAGCTCGACAAATCCACAGATGGCAAATGGGTATTGGACGGTTTTCGTGATCAGGTCGGAACGGATGCCGATAGCGCTTTGTGGCTCATTGATGCGGTCAGGACGGAGCGCCAAGTCTTCCATTTCCGCGATGCCTTCGGAACACGCGTGGTTCATGTTCATCTGACGGCACCTTTGGAAATTCTGCGCCAGCGCTACAAAGAGCGCGATTCCAGCCTCAATGAATATGCGACTTACGACGAAGCCCGGAAACACGGCACGGAACAATATATCGAGAAGCTTGCTGCCATCGCGGATATCGTCGCCGAAACCAACCGGTGTGATCCTTCTTCACTTTTAGCCAGGGCAACAGCTGGCCTGGGCTTGTTTCCGATGGAGCCCGAGCGCCTCGTCGATGTGTTAGTCGGCGCCCAGTATGGCAGCGAAGGCAAGGGCAACATCTGCGCCCATATCGCCAATGACTATCAGGTGCTAATGCGGGTCGGTGGCCCCAACGCTGGTCACAAAGTCGCGTTTCCGAAGTATGACTACATCCAGCTGCCATCGGGCACCCTATCGAACCTGAAAGCGACGATTGTTATTGGCGCCGGCGCGACACTCTCGGTCGAGCAAGTGCTGAAGGAGATCAAAGATCTCGACCTCACACCGGAGCGGCTGGCAATCGATCCTCAAGCCATGATCATAGAGCAAACCGATCGCCAGCAAGAAGAGAAAACCATGGAGGTGATCGGCTCCACCAAGAAAGGCGTCGGTGTTGCCACAGCGCGCAAAATTCTTGGGCGCGACGGTGAAGCCCATTGGGGAAGCACGGTAAGGCTTGCACGCAACGTTGATGAACTTCGGCCCTTCATTCGCTGCACAAAGACTGTGTTGGAGAGAGCTTATGCAGCTGGCCAGCGCGTTCTGCTTGAGGGCACTCAGGGGACCGACTTAAGCATACATCATGGCCAATATCCCCATGTCACGTCACGTGAGACAACTGCCTCTGGCTGTCTCGCCGATGCAGGCATTGCACCAACCCGAGTACGCAAGGTGATTATGGTGATGCGCACTTACCCTATTCGGGTCGGCGGCACATCAGGAGATATGATGGGCGAGATCGAGCTAAAGACGATCGCGGATCGCAGCGGCATCCCTGAGGCCGAACTTAAGGCGACTGAGGTTGGTACTGTTTCTGGAAAACCCCGACGCATCGCCGAATTCGATTGGGAACAGGTTCGCCGTGCCGCTTCCATCAATGGCGTCACGGACATTGCGTTGACCTTCGCTGATTACATCAGTGTTGAAAATCGGAAAGCCCAACGCTTTGATCAACTAACAGAGGAGACTCGTAAGTTTATTGCTGAGGTCGAACGTGTCACCAATGCCCATGTCTCACTCATTGCCAAGGATTTTGGTCGCTTCGCTGTTATGATTGATCGTCGCACTTGGCGCTGAAAGGACTCGCGTGAAGGAAACTGACCTCATCACCTTCTATCCGCGCCTCTTCCATATGGCGGAGGATGGAAGTTGGCCCTCAATCGAAAAGCATGGGCTGTTAAGCACAACAGCCCTGTTGAATCTCTACCAGATTAACGGAGCTCAACGGCAGGCGATTGAATCGCAGCGCCGCCCACAGTCCGTTACTATCGGCTGCCAGGGCTTACCGGATGTTGTCGTCCGCGATCAAAAACCTTTATGGGAAGGCCCCTTGGCCAAGTGTCTCGAAGACAATTTGACCCCAACGCAATGGTACGAAATCCTTAATGCGAAGACCTTTTTTTGGCTGTCGCCCGTACGCCTATGGCGCCTGCTGAACGCAAAAGCTTATCGCAGCCAGCCACAAACGGTGCTAACGATCGAGACAGCTACTTTAGTCGCGGCGCATCGCGATAAGATCCTGCTTAGCCCAATCAATAGCGGATCGACTATCATGGGTGCGCGCCCTCGTGGCAACAAAACATTCTTGCCGATCTCCGACTATCCCTACGCAGAGCGACGCAAGACCAGACCCAAGGCTGATGCATTGGTCGAGCTTATTGTCACCGGCGGTGTTTCCGACATCGCCAAGCATGTGATCGCCGTTCATAGAATACATAATATCCAACCTGTGCAGATCTGGCGGCGCCCCGGTACTGATCCACACGATGGACCCGAACTTTAGAACTCAGGCATCGGACATCAGGCGCGCCGGTCGCTGGGCCTTCCGAATGAGGTCCGCGAGGTGGCTGGTCAATCCGATGTCACCGTTGATTGTCACTCCAGCATCGGTAGGTAATTCGGTCAAAAAGGCGCGTAGTGCTTCTAGGCCGTCGCTGGCGCTAAAGGAGCGCCACTGGGCAGCATCCCCTGGTACTAGGACTGTCGACGAAGTTTGTGTTTCGCCCCGGTGCAGTTGAACAATCCAGAGCAGTTGGCCGTCGTGCACCCACTCGAAGCGTACAGGTCCAAGTTCTTTAGAGAGACGTTGAAAGGCTTTTTCCACGTCCCCCAGTATCGCAGGTGGCAAATCCTCAGGACGATCTTTTCCAAGCATCAGGCCATCGCCCTCGCCTGAGCGACCCTCAATAAGCAATTCGTGGTCAATTGTTACGATTGAAGCGCCAGAATACAGAGCAGGCACCGCAGCTTGGCAAAGCACCGAAGCAATAGCATCGTGGTCACGATCCTCTACCGCCATAAGCTTGAAGGGATCAGTCCATCCCTTCCGCGTGGTATAGCGACCGGGATCTGGTTCGTGCGGACAAGTGCGTATCCAAACTTCTAGACTGCCGGTTGGCCGGCCGAACGCAAAGGGAGCGACTCGTCGACCGAAGACAGTAGTTTTCGGAACGGGCAGACCTAGGTAATCAGCGATCAACAGACCAAACGCTTTGTCACCAATATGGCGACTAAACCGGTTGGGCCACGCAAAGGTTGGCGAGGGATAATTGTCCTCGGTCTCTTCGTATTCCCATGCAAGTGTGTGGCTGCGCTTCCAACCACGCGGCTTCGGGTGAATACTGAACTCCAGTCGGCTGTCATCCGGCGTCTCAGTGTCTGGGCGAAAGCCATAAACCGTCTTCAATAGAGCTAGACCCCATGCGCGCGGTAGCGAGGCTACACCAGGTTTCTCTACACAGCGCGGCGTGTCGTCCGGCGCGAACTCGATGATGTTTCCCTGGATCACGCCGGAGACACCCCCATCATTGATGTCCACAGTTTCATTGGCGATGACGAATAGCCCTTCACCAGCGAGACGCTCAGCAGCGGCGACGGCATCCTCCAGTCGAGCTATTCCATAGACAAATTCCCTGCTGCGAGGGCTATCGGGCGCGTAACTACGGAGATTGATCGTACCGTCAACGCTGTAGCGCAGCAGCACCTTCAGTGCTGACGCTAGCGAGCCGAAATCGTGATTTGGGGCAAAACCTGTGACGCGGGAATACTGCTGACGTAGGCTACCATCAGCAAGTGGTGCGAAGCTGACAAATTGTGCAACGTTGCCTGTTCGGGCCAGTTTGTCGAGCGACTGGTCCTTGCGCAAACTCATAGAAATTTCCTTCTAACGATCCGCAGCCCGCCTTGCGGGCTGCGGAAGTATAACGTGTGAAACACGGTCTACGCATCCGCAAAACGGCCGCAATCCAAAGAATGCTGTCGCCTGTGGACAACAATGGCGGCCGCAATTTTCATCGCGCGACCGGTTGCAACTATGCCATTGATATATCGAACGAAAGAGCGCGCAGCTCAGTTACCTTGCGCACCGCGAAGCCGCTCGAAACGCTGTAGAAAAATTGCCTTCGCCTCCGACGGTGGGTAGGACTTCACGGTTATTTCCGCGGGGATCACGCCTGCTGCTTGAGCCCATCCATCAGCGCCAGCAGGCATGATCTGCGCCTGTTCTGCAGCTAGAACGCGCAAGTCCGCCTTCTTGACTGCATCCGGGATGGGATAAGGCACGTAAAAGCGGTTGCAGATGGCGATTTCGACGTCAGACTCGATAGCTTTGTAAGCAGGTAGTAATTGTTTCAATGGTCGAGTTACGTCACCAACGAAAGCTTCTGCCGCGTCATGCATCAGGGCCGCATAGGCGTGATCCTTTGCAACCTCGCTAACGTG
This sequence comes from Mesorhizobium sp. M6A.T.Cr.TU.017.01.1.1, assembly GCF_004023115.1. Taxonomy (NCBI): domain Bacteria; kingdom Pseudomonadati; phylum Pseudomonadota; class Alphaproteobacteria; order Hyphomicrobiales; family Phyllobacteriaceae; genus Mesorhizobium; species Mesorhizobium sp. M6A.T.Cr.TU.017.01.1.1. Next base: position 143,107 of record NZ_RZTA01000001.1, on the reverse strand, counting down.
GACACAATGTTCAGCTACCGAATAAAAGCGATCGCACTGACCGGAATAGCGACATATGAGTGAGAGGCCGTGGGCGATGTCGTCGATCGTGAATTCGCTGCTCCATGGATCTAAAAAGTCCAGTATTGCACCGCTGCGGAGCATGATCGTCGGGCCTACAGCTGTTTTGACTGCGACCACTGAGTGCTTTGGCATCGTCATAGACCCGCTTTGAAGCCCAGGGCAAATATTCTAGTTCTTTTGAAGACACTCTCAACAGCCACCCACGCGACCCTACCAATTGTTATCATCAAGGATTCGACCACTAATTGTAGACTGGCGAGCGAATTGATAGCCATAGCTCCGGCTTTGCACTATTTTTTTGTCATAGTCTCTAGTGAGGGTTGCTGCTGGTCGCCTTTGAGCGAGGATGGCATTTAGGATGGGCGCTCGACGCCCTCACCCCACCCGCCGCCCCAGCATCACCCCGTAATGCACCGCCAGCAGATCCAGCCCGACCTTCAGCAGCTTCACCACCACTTCCCGCGTCTCTCCTGTCTGCTCGGCCAGGCTCTTCACCGTTTCGCCATGGCAGCACACCTTGTGCACCACGTTCGCCACCTCCCAGTGCGCCAGCGCCCGGGCAGCGTGGGCGCGGTCGGCTGAGAGGATGCGGTCAGTGACAGCGCCGTTTGCGGCCGCCGTCGACGCGCTCGGTCAGCGCCATCGACCTGGCGCCGTCCTGCTGCGAGACGCGGAAATCCTCGCTCTAGTGGGGGTGCCCGATCCGTCGCGCGGCCATAGCGCACTTGCGAAATGCCCTCTCTTGAGCAATGCTCCACCCCTTAGCAGGGGCTTGAGGAATGACATTTAAGGCAGTCGCGCGGATCGATACGGTGGTGTCGATTGCAGGCTTACCGAATCCAGGCGGTAAACCGGGATGGCTTTCAAGAAACTGCGGATTTGGCTGGGACTGAAAGATGATCCCGCAGCGATCCCGCGCCACGCTAAAATCGGACGCGGAACCTATGGTGTCCACGGCAGGACATTCCTCAATTGCACGGCGGAATCGCCAGTCGAGATAGGCGCATTTTGTTCTATCGGACCAGGGACACTCTTTCTGTGCCAGACTGACCACCGAACGGAAACGGCTTCAACTTTTCCTTTTCAGTCGCGGATTTTCCGGCAGAAAAAGAACCTGGAGTACCTTGTTTCGAAAGGCCCGATCCTGGTCGGCAATGACGTCTGGATCGGAGCCCGCGCGATCATCCTTTCAGGCGTGATCATCGGCGACGGAGCAGTTATTGCCGCCGGCAGCGTCGTGACCAGGGACGTTGCGCCATACACGCTTGTCGGCGGCAACCCAGCCAAGGTGATCAAGCGCCGGTTCTCCGACGAGACGATTGCTGCACTGCTTGAAATCCAGTGGTGGAACTGGCCCATGGCGCGGCTAAAAAAGGAGCGCGCCGCCTTCGACCTGTCCGCCGAGGTTTTCGCCAAGCACTATGCGGCCCACCAAAATTCAAGGCGGGTGTAAACTTGACTGCGAAGGCTCGACGCTCGGCCGAACCCAGAGGTTGTGCGGGTGCTGCGTATGGTTTGGAGCGCTAGGTAGATTTCGCAACAGCTGGGCTGATCTGCCTTCAAATGCCTTCGTAGAGGGGACGAACCCGTTTGGGTGCGGCAAGCCTCTTCACGGCGCTGCGACCGCCTACCGAACCAGGCAATGCGCATCCGATATGACGAGGTCGCGGCAGGCTTAGGTGCCTGGCAGAATAGCCGGAATTAACAGCTGCCAAATACCGGTATTCAGCCAAGGATGAGACCCGCCACCAGAACCGTAAGGATAAGCGACACCGGAACAGCAAGCAGGCAGCACGCCTCTAAAGTGTTGATTTGCCAAGAGTTCATCGGACGCTTTCCCATGTTGATTTCCTATCTAAACGGGCAGACCGGGACGGCAGTTCCATGGAAAATGTCAGGGCGTCATCCACGCCCTATCGTGCTGATTGGCGCGAAGCCTCATTCCGAGTTATCCAGCGGGCACGCGCCAGATGCGTCGCCCAGGCCCGGAATGCCCGTTCTGGCTCTTGCTCCGGGTCAATGTGCAGAACGATGCGGGCGACCTCACGCCAATCGGCCCCGTCCGCCGACGCATCGAGCAGCCGGATATAAGTAAGCATATGGTCCTCGTCATAGCCGGTCAGCGCCGAAGACGTCGGCGCGACGTCTGCGAAATGAGGGTCTAGCTGCGGCTTTAACATTGCGATCTACCAGCAATGGCGCACCGTAACAGGCTATGGAGAAGCCTGCGCCCTTCAATTGGAGGACGCGGGCGGATCGAGGTTCGCTGCCTCGCCCGCCCTCCGCACTCGGCGTCCCCTCGGGCGGCAAAGTTCAGGCCGCTCCCGGTGATCGACGGCGTCTTGATGACCGACGCGAGCATCACGCCAGTTGCCTGCTACCCACGCGGCCTCCGCATCAGCATCATCCCGTAATGCACCGCCAACAAATCCAGCCCGACCTTGAGCAGCTTCGCCACAACATCCCGCGGCTCGGCGTTCTGTTTGGCCAGGCTCTTCACCGTTTCGCCATGGCAGCAGACTTTTTGCACCACGCCCGAAACCTCCCAATGCGAAAGCGCCCTGGTGGCGTCGGCATAGGCGCGGCCGGCGGACAGGATGCGGTCGGCAACGCCGCCGCCGATGCGCCCGCCATCGACGCGCTCGGTCAGCGCCGTCGGCTTGACGCCGTCCTGTGCCGAGACGCGAAAATCCTCGCGGTAGCGCATGCCCGCCTCGCGCTGCTGGCGCGACAGCGAGGTGATGCCGGTCAGCGGGTCGACATTGCGCACCCGCACAATGCCGCCGGGCGGGCCGTCGTTGGAAACCTCATAGACACGCCTCGCCTCCAGCGTGCCGACTGCGAGCCGTTTGCGGCCGAAGGCGTCGTCCTTCAGCGCGAAATCATGGCCGACCTCCTTGCGAATGCGCACCTGCTCGGCCTCGCCCTTGGCTAGTTTGGGCAGCTTGGGTTTAGCCTTCTGGGCGGTCTTCCTGCTCATCGGTGGCTCCTCGTTTCATTTGCTGTCTTCGCAGAACCTGGTTCCTCTCCTCACCTCGTAGGGCGAGGAACTCAGATTGCCGTCCGTTCGGCGATCAGCTCACGCCGCATCCGCCAGAACCGTGCGGCGGTGGTCGCAGAAGCGCGCCGCGTGATAGGCGCAGTAGCTTTTCAGCGGCCGCGTGCGCAGGCCGCAGCACAGCATGTCCAGTCCCGGCCGGCTGCCCGGCGCGACGTTTTCGGGGTCTTCGTCCAGCGTCAGATCGAGCGGCGCGCGGCAGCGGTTGAACAGGCAGTCGATGAAGCGCATGGCCGCGACATGCTTCTGGCGCCCTACGGCAGTGGGGTGCGGCGCCGGCACCTTGACGGCCTCGCTATCGGGCCCGTGGATCTCGTGCACGAACTGGCGCTGCGGCAGCCAGACCGGCGGCGCCAGCCTGGCCGGCGTCACATGCCTCGCAGGCCCGCTTTGTTTTGCCAGCCTCCCTTGCACGGGCAGCTTCGCTTGCCCAGGCAGCTCTGCTTGCCCAGGCAGCTTCGCTTGCCCAGGCAGCTTTGCTTGCCCAGGCGATCCGACCGGCTCTGCGGATTTGCCCGGCCTGACGAGCTTTGCCGGGTTTTTTCTGGGCCGGCCGCCGGACCTGCCCTGAGGATTGGCAAAACCAATGGCGCGCAAGTCGGCGTTGCGGTGGACCACGCCGATGATCGCGTTGCGCGAGGCCGGGCCGCCGCGCAGCGCGCTCAGCCGGTCGGCGATCCTGGCGGCGGACAATCCGTCCTTCAGCCAGCGGGCGATGCTTTGCAATTCCGTGTCGGTGTACGCGGGCATGATGTCGATCCGTTTGAAAGGGTTGCGTAGATGCCGAAGCTGCGTCCCTCTCCCCGTTCACGGGGAGAGGATGCCGGCAGGCAGGTGAGGGGCAGCGCGACGTCGCCGATTGCCTCTCCCAGGCCTTGCCGGCATTGCCCGAGCAGCCCGGCGATGGTGCCGCCCCTCATCCGCCTGCCGGCACCTTCTCCCCGTGAACGGGGAGAAGGACGATCACCTCCGGCGATAAAACTTCGCCTCGGCCGCCTCGCGGGTGGCGCCGGAAACCGCCCTGCCCGTTTGCCGGTCGAAGGCGATGACCGTGCCGTCCTCGGTGCGGATGCACGAAACGCCGGCATGGCACGCGCCGAAATTCGTGGCCGGAGCCGTGAGGGATACGGCTCCGGCCGTTCCGGTCGCCGCCGGTGACGGCAGAGCGACCGGGTCCGAGGCGTGAGCCTCGGGCGTCGTCCCGGCCGGGGAGGAGAACAGCCGGGACGGATGGGAAAGGGAGATGAGGCGACGTGGCTTGTGCATGGGTTGAATATAAGCATAACTCTCAAAATAATGCAAGCCATTCTTTCATGGACGAAATCGATTCTTATGTTTCAGATGGCCGCCATGGCGAAAACCTCATTGTCGATCAAGGTCGGGGCGGCGATCCGCAAGGCGCGCAAGCAGCGTGGCCTGGTGATGCGCCACATTGCCGAGCACAACGACACCGACGTCGCCGCCGTCGGCAATTGGGAAACCGGCCGCAACCTGCCCAAGACCGAGAACCTTTTGAAGACCGCCGCCTTCCTGCGCGTCGACCCGGTGGCGCTCGGCAGGGGCGAGGTCGTCCTCCTCGACGACGCCGACAATGTCGCCGACGCCGAGATCGTCACCGACGCCGCTCCCCTGCCCGCCGGCCCGATGGACATCGAGCTTCTGGGTGCCGCGGTCGGCGGCGACGACGGCGACTTCACCTTCAACGGCGAGGTCGCCGGCTACGTCCAGCGCCCGCCCGGCATCGCCCATTTGCGCAAGGTGTTCGCGCTGCATGTGCTCTCGGACTCGATGGTACCGCGTTACGAGCCCGGCGAAATGCTCTATTGCGGCGGCCGCGACGCCGTGCCCGGCGACCACGTGGTGATCGAGATGTTTCCCGAGGAAAACGAGCGCAACGGCAAGGCCTTCATCAAGAAGCTGATCAAGCGCACCGCCGCCGAGCTGGTCGTCGAGCAGTACAATCCACCGAAGACGCTGACCTTCAACCGCTACGCGATCAAGGCCGTCTTCCGCGTCATCCCGCTCAAGGAGTTGCTGGGGTATTAGGGTGGGCGCGCCCTTCTCCCCCTGTGGGAGAAGGTGGATCGGCGCGCCAGCGCCGAGCCGGATGAGGGGTGCTGCACGGAATGAGGCATTGGCAATCCGTCCGCTTTCACTTCACTTCCCGAAGCAAAGGCAGGCGTAGCGATCCGTCCAACACCCCTCATCCGACCGAGCTTCGCTCGGCCACCTTCTCCCACAAGGGGAGAAGGGGAAGCCACCACTCAAGCCCGCCTGGATCTCTCCAGCGGAACCTCGCGCTCGCTAAGCATCCGCGCCTCGGCGCGGCGTCGCTCCTGCTCGTCGATGAACGCCGCCTGGATCACGACCGTGGCGCCCGGCAGCCCGTCCGCGCGGCAGGCCGAGCAGCGAAGCCGCCCCGAAAGGGACGCCAGCGCCGTCTGCCCAGTCACCCCGAAGCGCCTCAGCTCAGCCGGCTTCCACCATCTGCTGCGGCCGCAATCGATACATTCGACCGCAATCGAGACCACCTCGGCGATCGTCGCTTCCTTGCCCGGCAATGCCATCGCCCCTAGTGCCTCCGTTCCTGTTTTGTTCACAACATTATGGGTTTTACCCAAAGAGTCGAGTCGGTTCCGCTCAAACCCATGCAAAAGTTTCACTTGTGCCTATTTTTGAGTTATGCTTGTATCTCATACCGACGAATAGTACCGCCGCGGACGATACGGATGGGGCAGCAGGACCCGGACATCCGTCCGGCCGCCGAAAGCCAAGGAAACCAGGATGGACGCCCTCTCCGCTCAATTCGCCCGCGATTGCGGCTATACCGGCGACAGCCCGGCCATGCTGGCGGCCTTCGCGGCCATCCGCCTCGACGGCATAGGCAAGGCTCGCCTGGGCCATGACCAGCGCAAGGCGATGGTCGACCGGCTGAAGCACGGCGAGGCCTTGTTCCTGGCGGCGATGCGCCCGGCGCAGTCGGCCGAGGAGGCGCTCGAGGACGCCGCCCGCTTCATCGCCTGTTATCGCAACATGCCGCGCTGGCGCCAGGAAAGACGCGGCGCCGATCTCGCCCGCGCCAAGCAGCAGCGGCTCCTGGCGCGCTTCTTCCGCCGCTACGGCCATCGCCTCTGGGCACGGCAGGCGGCGTAAGCCGGAGGTTGCCGAGCCATCGGCTCGCCAATGCCTGGACGGCACTTGCCGTCGCCGACGCCGCGCCGTAAATCTCTCCTCGATGAGCGAGATTGAGTTCCGTCGCGCGCAAGCGCCCGATCTGCCGGCGATTGTCGCATTGCTAGCCGACGATGCGCTTGGCGCCGGCCGGGAAGACGCGTCGACGCCGCTCGCGCCGTCCTATGTAGATGCCTTCCGGGCAATCGGTGCCGATCCCAACCAGCTGCTGGTGGTGGCCGTCGAGGCCGGACAAGTCATCGGAACGCTGCAGCTCAGCTTCATTCCGGGCATTTCGAGGAAAGGCGCCTGGCGCGGCCAGATCGAAGGCGTTCGCGTCGCCCGGCGCCGACGGTCCGGCGGCGTCGGCAAGCAGATGATCGAATGGGCGATCGAAGCGTGCCGCTCGCGCAACTGCAGCTTCGTTCAGCTCACCACGGACAAGAGCCGACGGGAAGCGCACGCTTTCTACGAGCGCCTCGGCTTCACCGCCAGCCATCTTGGCTACAAGATGGCGTTGTAGGGCGCAGCACCCGTCATCGGGGCGATCGTTTGAAATCGGCGCCGCCCCTCATCCGCCTGCCGGCACCTTCTCCCCGTATAGTGACGGGGCGAAGGAGCTGTCCGCAACCTCGGCACTTTCCTGCAGCATTGGTGATTGGCGAAACCATCGACGAGGGCGTCCTTCTCCCCGTCCCTATACGGGGAGAAGTGCCCGGTAGGGCGATGAGGGGCAGCGCAAACCGAAGCGATTGCCCTCCACGCTCCTTGACAATCCGCCCTGTTTGTTCTCTTTATGTTCCATACGAAACCACCTCAAGACAATGCGGCGTTCGAACCGCCGCGGGCGAACGGGCCGGATGGAAGCCAACATCCTCCACGCGGATCTCGACGCCTTCTATGCCTCGGTCGAACAGTTGCTTGACCCGGCCCTGCGCGGCAAGCCGATCGCCGTCGGCGGCGGCGTTGTGCTGGCCGCGTCGTATGAGGCCAAGGCCTTCGGCGTGCGTGGCGGCATGCCGGGGCGGCGCGCGCGCGAACTCTGCCCCGGGCTGATCTTTGTCGGCGGCCATTTCAAGGATTACCAGCGGCTGGGCGATGCGGCTATTCAAGTGCTCGGCGATTTCACGCCTGTGGTCGAGCGGATTTCCATCGACGAGGCCTTTGCCGACGTCACCGGCTGCACCCATTTGTTCGGCCCGCCGGCCGAGATCGCCACAACGATCCGCCGCCGCGTGCGGGCCGAGCTCGGCCTGCCGATCTCGGTCGGCGTGGCACGCACCAAACATCTGGCCAAGATCGCCTCGCAAGTGGCCAAGCCCGACGGGCTGGTGGTGGTCGATCCGCGCCACGAGCTGGAGTTCCTGCACGATCTGCCGGTCGAGCTGATGTGGGGCGTCGGTCCGGTCACCAGGGAGCGGCTGGCCGGCATCGGCGTCAACACCATCGGCGAGCTGGCAAAGACGCCCGGCTGGTCGCTGGAGCGCCTGCTCGGCCCGGCGGCGGGCGAAAAGCTCAACGCGCTGGCCTGGAATCGCGATCCGCGCAAGCTCGAGACGCAGCGCCGGGCGCGATCGGCCGGCGCGCAGTCGGCGCTCGGCAGAAAACCGGCCGAGGCAGAAATCTTCGTGCCCGCGTTGCTGCACCTGGCCGACAGGGTCGCCACCAGGCTGCGGGCAAAATCGCGGCCCGGCCGCACGGTAACGGTCCGCGTCCGCTTCGCCGATCGGCGCTCGGTGACGCGCTCGATCACGCTCGACCAGCCGATTTCGGCAACCGCCATGCTGGCCGAGATCGCCGAGGCGCTGGTGCGCAAGGTGCTTGTCGATCATCCGCACGAAAAGACCATCTCGCTGTTGGCGATCGCCGTCTCGCATCTGGAGAAGCAACCGGGCCTGCAGCTGGAACTGCCGCTCGACCTCGACGACGACCGCCTCCGCCCCGGCACCAGGAAGGGTGCGGCACGCTGGACCGCCGACCGCGCCATCGACAAGATCCGCGACCGCTTCGGCTGGGAGGCGGTCGGCTATGCCTCGGTCGCGCTCGGACTGTCGCGATCGGTTCCCGACGCGTTTCGCGAGCTGGCCGAAAAGGAATTGTGAGGCGGCTTGAAGAGGCTAGCCCAGCCGAGCCAACGGCGACACCGCAGGTCCATTCAAAGCCGTGCCGTCGATAGCGAAATGCGAACCATGGCAAGGGCAGTCCCAGCAGCGCTCGAGGGAGTTCCAGTGGACATGGCAGCCGACATGCGTGCATGCGGCCGAGCGCTTGTAGAGCGTGCCGTCGTCATCGCGAAACGCGGCGATTTTGCTGAGCCCTTCGCGAACGATGGCACCTTCTCCCGGTCGCAGCTTGTCGGCGGAATCAATTTCGCCAGGCGCGACATACTCGGCAAAACTCTTGATCGCAGTCGCATTCTCCGCCAGGTAATCGCCGATCGCGCCTGCCGTCTTGCGAGACGGCTCGTAAAGTTCGCGCCAGGGGCTTTCCCCCTTCAGAATCAGGTCGGAGATCAACAGGCCGGCGACGACGCCATGGGTGATGCCCTGGCCGGAATCCCCAGTCGCCACAAAGACACGCTGGTTGCCAGGATTGCGGCCGATGAACCCCGCATAATCGACGGTCTCCATCACCTGCCCGGACCACCGGTTCGTTTCCACGCCGATATCGGGCACCAGCCTTCTAGTCCAGGCTATCAGGGCCGCGAAGCGGTCGCCGGCATCGTCGGCCTGCCCTGTTTTGTGGTCTTCACCTCCGACGATCAGGAAGTCGGTACGGCCTTCGCCAGGCTGAAGCCGAACGTAGTGATAAGGGTCCTCAGTATCCCAATACAGCGCATCCGGTAGGGTATCGCGCGCGATCTCGAACGACATCGCGTAGGTCCGATAGGGCGCCTGCTTGGTATGGAGGGCGACCCGGTCGTTGATCGGCGAGTTGGTGGCGACAACGGCCGATTTGGCAGACACGGTTAAGCCCGAAACCGTGGATACGCGCACGCCGCCGTCAGTCTCTTCGACGTTTTCCACAATGGTATCGGCATAAAGCGCGCTGCCGCGCGCGCGGATGCCTGCGGCCAGCCCGCAGAGATATTTGAGCGGGTGGAAGGTCGCCTGATTCGCGTATCGAAGGGCCTGCGTATCCGAAAAGCCCGCAAACGGCACGCCCCTGATCTTCTCGACGTCGACCCCGATTTTCAGAGCGGCGTCCAGCTCGCGCTCGATATCGGATTCTCGGCCGCCGGAAGCCGGAAAGAGAAAGCCGTAGAGGCGTCGGAAATCGCACGCGATACTCTCCGTCTCCTGGATTGATTGGATGCGGTCGATAGCGGCCGATTGGCTTTGATAAAAAATCCGCGCCAGGTCCTCACCGCGCAATTTGATCAGTTCCGAAAAATAGTCGTCGCAGACGGATGACAGGTGCGCAGTGGTGCGAGCCGTCATGCCACTGCCAATCCGGCCGCGATCGACGACAGCTACCTTTTGCCCGGCGGCGGCCAGTTCGTACGCGACCGACAGGCCGGCAATTCCAGACCCGACGACGACGACATCGACCTGTTCGCTCTGCCCGAGCGGGACCGCATCGGGCGCTACTTCGGTCGCCGCCCAGAGGGCTACGGTCCTTTCGTCGCTCACATTCATCGGCGGAACCTCCCATCCATGACATTCGGTAAACGGGCGCGAGGATTCAAAGTTCCTCCGCAGCTTTGAATGCCGGCATAATGCTCAGTTTCGTCAGACCGCAGATGGAAAGCTCGCTCCACCACCTCTGCGGGGTTGAACCTTGCACGTGCCGGATGGGCCGGTCGCCGCGAATCGGGATAGGCGGGGCAGTGCTCCCAACCTGGCCTAGTGGTAGCTATGCGGTTCGGCCGGGTGGTGCGACGCACTTTGCATCAGAAGCGATTGGTCGTCGCTTCCTTCATTCGATGCGGCGCTGGTCGTCAGACCAAAAGCGTTGCGCTGCCCCAGGCGATCAGGGCGATGCCGGCCACCCGGCCGACCCACTGGCCGGCAGGAAACACCTTTTCGACCAGCACCAGAATGGCGAGTGCGGCAACCCACACCAGGTTCATTACGCCACCCACGAACAACAACGCCATCAGCATCCAGCAGCATCCGACACAGAACGCCCCGTGCAGGGCGCCCAAACGCAGCGCGCCAAGTGCGTGGGGACGCCAGTGTCGGGAAAGGAACGCCGTCGGCGTCCGGCAATGCGACAGGCAGGCGTTCTTGAGCGGCGAGAGCTGATACAGGCCCGCGGCGATCAGGACGATGCCCGAAAGCCAGCGGCTCTGCGAACTCATCATCGCTGCTGAAACGAATGCCTCGCGTTCGAGCAGCCAATGCAACGCGGCTGCCGCGACGGAGAACCCCAGCCAGACCAGGAGGTAGCCTGCCATGAATACGCCGGTGGGCGCGAGCTTGTCCTGGATCTGACCCTGTGCGAGCGCATGGCGATGCACGCGCGCATAGAGCAGGATGGTCGGCGCCGCGCTCGGTGACATCATGGCAACCATCATGACCCACCACATGGCGATCATCAGCGCCCAAGTCGCGGCCCCCCAGACCCGCGGTTCCGCCGCCGTGGCCATCGCGCTCATGTCCATGCCGGGCATGTCCATGCCAGACATATCGGAGGCCACGTCGGCGGTGTGCTGGTGGGGGAATAGCGCGAGCCTCGACATCTCCCACGCATTCATGCCGAGCCCTGCACCGGCGGCGATATAAAGCCAGGCCAGCAGGCACAGCGCCACCACGCCCGCAATCGTGATGACGCGGTCGCGTCTGAGCAGGCGTTCCAGTGGCGACGCGCCGTTCATGCGAGGCGTCAGGCTCGCACCACCCCGTGGTTGTTGAGATGCAGCCGCGCGAACTGGCCGTAACTGTCCTTAGTGCTCACCTGAACCGGCCCGCTGGTTGTGCTCGAGGCACTGCCGATCTCGGCGACCGCATATTCGAAGCCGTTCGGCAACACGATCTGAGCGCGCGAGTCCGCGCCCGTCACCTTGTTGCGGATCGGTTCGCCGACGGTTTCGATATAATCCTTGACGAAGATGCGGCCCCTGCGACCGTCGATATCGAGGTCGAGATCGATCTTGGTGAAAACCGGCTCATTCATTTTTGTCACGGTTGAGGCGTAGACGGCGAACATCGTCGCGAACGGGTCGGTGTCCTGGCCGGTCATGATGCGCAGCAGCGCGTTACGCTGCCGGTCGGTTGCGCTCTCGTCGACGAAAGCGATGGCTTCGCCATTGCCTTCGTGGATGGCGCCAGGCCATTTGAAGATCGCAGCGATCCGGAGGCCGTCGAGAGCGGTCTCGCCATGATGGCCTTCATCGATCTGGATGCCCGCCACCGCATGGCAATGGCCCTTATCGGGCAGCGCATTGAATTGACAGTTGCAGCCATATTCGCAGGTGCAATTGACGAGTTCACGTCCCTTGATTTCCCAAGACATCATGCTGTCCTCCCTCATCTCGAAATATTAGACCATCATCATACACCTGCGCCGGCCGCGCCGCCATCCTGTCGCGCCAAGAGTGATCGCGACAAGAGACGGCAGGCCAACGCGGTTTCTTGCCAAATTTGGGGTGAACATCCGTCCTGGAGATGGCGCGGCCGGTATCGGAACGGCAGCAATTGGCTCGGAACGGGCCTTTCCGACCGCACCCGCGAAGGTCCGGAAATGACCCGGAAGCGGGCGTTCGGTTGCGATCCGAGCAGCAACGATTTTGGCAGGAAATCGGTCTCGAATGCTGCAATCATCATCATGTCCCGTCCAGGTTGTGGACACGTCCTTCTCAAAGGCGCACTCTTAGCGTGCGAAACGCGAGCTAGTGTTTCGTCCAATGCTTCACATGCTTGACTTGCGTCGGTGATTGTCTGACCTGTCCGGATACTTCCGGGTGGGCAGACCTCACATTGTGTCGCCTATCCGTGATCAGGCTACGGCCTAAGGCACGTTGCAGCCCGTTCCGGATCAACTGGGAGGTAAACAACATGCCTGATTTTCAGCGCAGAGAACTTCTTGTTCAAGGAAGCGCGGCTCTTGCCGCAATTGCCGCTCTCTATACCTCGCGTCGGGCTTACGCTTTTCCAACACGGCCGAGCGAGGAAGTTATCCCGTGGCTGGATCAGCCGACCGAAAATCCCGATCCGGTAGGTATCCAGAAGCAGCTTGTCTGGGAGGATTTGAATAGCTGGATAACTCCAAACGACAAGTTCTTCAGCATCTCGCATTTCAACCGACCAACGATCGACGAGAAGACATGGTCGATGGAGATCGGCGGCCTGGTCAAGAAGCCCTTGAAATTGACACTCGCCGACATCAGGGCGCGGCCGCGGCAGGAGGTCGTTTTCACCGTGGAATGCTCGGGCAATCACGGGTTTCCCTTTTTCACCGGCGGCATCGGCAATGCCCGCTGGGCAGGGACGCCGCTCGCCCCGATCCTCGAGGAAGCCGGCGTTCTGGAGAAGGGCATCGAGGTCGTCTTTTTCGGCACTGACACAGGCGAGGTCGCGATACGCGACGTCAAGATGCAGCAGAACTTCGCTCGCAGCATGTCGCTCGCCGACGCGATGAACCCCGACAATCTCCTCTGCTATGAAATGAACGGAGCCGCCTTGCCGGCGCCCAACGGCTTCCCGGTGCGGCTCATCGCTCCAGGCTGGTACGGGATCGCCAACGTCAAGTGGCTGAAGCGCATCGAGGTCCGCGATACGCGGTTCATGAGCCTTCTGATGGCCCGTGACTATGTCACCATCCGGGAGGAAGACCACAACGGCGAGACCGTATGGGTCGAGACTTCGGTCGGGCGAGCGCTGATAAAGTCCGCGCCTGCGAAGGTCACCCGGAAAGACTCAGATTACTCCATCATTGGAGCAGCCTGGGGGGCGCCGATCGACCGGGTGGAAGTGCAAATCGATCAAGGGCCTTGGGCACCAGCGACCATCGACCATAGTGAGGAGGCCGAGCACGCCTGGAAGATCTGGTCCCTGGCTTGGGCAAATCCCGCCCCTGGAGAACACACGGTGACCTCGCGCGCGGTCAGCACCACGGGACAAATTCAACCGGCAATGGACGATCCCTTGATTGCCAAGAAACACACATATTGGGAAAGCAATGGCCAGGTGACGCGCCGCGTGCGTGTCGACTAATACCTTGCCGCCATGTGGCAATTGCGTTTGGATCTGCCTGATCCGAAGGGCTGGCGCGCCCCTTCGCAAGCTCAATCAAAAGGGCTGTGGTGTGGCGGGCACACCGCCGGGCGACTTTGACCACGGCTTCGATTCCCTTCTTCTTCGAGACCAATTACGACGCGCCTCTGCTGCCGAGCTGCAGCGGCGAAAACCGGCGGCCAAATATCCGCCGCCGGAGAATACGTTGCCGGACGCCTGGCCGAAATCTGCGCGCACACCACCACGCCCTGAGACTGCGCGGGGCGCGGTGGCTGGCGAGGGAGCATTGAAGCCGATGCTCTACGTCGCCCCGTTGCCGGCCCACTTGATCGGATATCGCCATCGCGTTCGCCAGTCTCCAAGGCTGGATTAAAAAACGCTGCCGGTGGAGCTGCCAATCTCCCTCCTTGTTGGGGGAGATGTCCGGCAGGACAGAGAGGGGCGCCGTCCCGCAGCCTTCGCAACAAAAAAATTCCGATTTTCGAACTGACCGAAAAGGAACCGAAGGGAATTATGAGCCGGCTTGGCCGGGCGGTGCAATGCCGAAGCCCACTTTGCGCCAGAAGCGGACCTTGCCAGCGACGCCGGGAAGGTCAAGTCACGGCCCCAAAAGAGGCGCTGGCGAAGGAGCCATCCCTGCATTGGTCGACAAGGTGAGCGCTGTAGAAGGCGACGATCCGGGTGCGGGCGCGAAGCCTGCTACCCGGGCTTGTGACAAAGTCGATCGAGCACGTCGCGAAGCGCAGTCGCGGCTTCCTCTCGCTCCCCAGCAGACATCAACTCGGGTTCAGCTTCTAGTCTGAGATGCGGCAGCTCGGTTCGAACGGCGCTGCCGGCGGCGACCAGATTGGCCTTCAGATCGAGGACGCGATAGGTGGCGACGGGATAGGCGATGCCCCTGACCTGGACGTGTCCTAGTTCCACGCAGTCGATCGTGTCCTTCACCTGCGCAAACGTCTCATAGGAAATGAGCACGGCACCCGGTGGCGCCTCCTGCTCGAGGCGTGAGGCGAGATTCACGGCGCCGCCGATGATCGTGTAGTCCATCCGGTCTTCGCTGCCAAAGTTGCCGACGGTGCAGTAGTCGGTATGGATGCCGATGCGGCAGCGCAGCGGCGTTTCGATGCCGATGTCACGCCAGATTTCGGCAAGGTCGGTCATCCGCTTCTGCATGGCGAGGGCCATCTCGACGCAGGCGAGCGCGTCCTCCTTGACACCGCGAGTCTCCGGATCGCCGAAAAACATCAAGATCGCGTCACCGACATACTTATCGATTGTCGCGCCGTGATCCGAAGCAATTTTCGACATTTCCGTCAGATAGTGGTTGAGGAGCTGGGTGAGGTCCTCCGACTCCATCTTGTCGGTGGTCTCGGTAAAGCCGGCGATATCCGAGAAGCATATTGTCAGCTTCTTCCGCTGGCTGGCGATCCTGACATCCTGACGGCCGGTGAATATCGAGTTGTACACTTGCGGCGCCAGATACTTGGCCAGCTTGGCTGAGAGCGCCTCGAGCGCAGCGGATTTCTCGGCGAGGTTCTCCTCGCGTTTTTTCAGCTCCGTGATGTCCGAGTAGACGGCGACCGTGCCGCCGCCCGTGATGCGCCGCTCGCCTATCATGATCCATCGTCCATCGGCGCGCCGCTGCACCCAGGGCTCGCCAGGGTTGCGGTGCCGGGAGAGCCGCTCGGCGACCCATTCCTCGAACCGCCCCTCGGCATCCTTGATGTAGCCGCGCTCGGCGGATCGGCGGATGATCTGCTCGAACGTCGTGCCGGGCGCCAGTTCGATCGCAAGGTCGCTGTAGAGCAGCTCGCGATAGCGGCTGTTGCTGAGGACAAGCCGGTCCTCCCCGTCGTAGAGAGCGAACCCTTCGGAGATGCTCTCGATGGCATCGACGAGCCGCTGGCGCGCCTCGGCGACCTCGCGCAGGTTCTTTTCCTCGATCTCGACCGCGGTGTCCCGGAACAGCCTGAGCGCGTCGGCCATACGCCCGATTTCGTCGCGGCCGGCGGCAGGCA
This sequence comes from Mesorhizobium sp. M6A.T.Cr.TU.017.01.1.1, assembly GCF_004023115.1. Classification (NCBI taxonomy): domain Bacteria; kingdom Pseudomonadati; phylum Pseudomonadota; class Alphaproteobacteria; order Hyphomicrobiales; family Phyllobacteriaceae; genus Mesorhizobium; species Mesorhizobium sp. M6A.T.Cr.TU.017.01.1.1. Next base: position 127,619 of record NZ_RZTA01000001.1, on the reverse strand, counting down.
GCGGCGCACGAAGATTGCCGCCGGCGATCGCGAGCATGCCCTGGCTCACGCTTCCCAGACGGGCAAGGAGGCTGCGGTCGACATAGAGCCAGACAATCAGAACCGAGCTCAGGAGGCTGAGAAAGGCGGAGCCGAGGACAACTCCGGTGCCGTAGCGCTGGACGAGCGCGGCCTCGAGACCGGACGCTGTGATCTCGCTGTCTGCCGCTGAGACAAGGCGATCGACGGCAGCGGTGAGACTGCGCGACAGCTTGCTATTCTCGGCCAGAAGCTTTTCGCCATCGGCCAGGACAGCAAACTCGTCCTCCCGCGCCTTCGGGATGCTGTTCTCACCATCGACAAGTGCCTTCAACTCGTCCACCCGCTGCCGGAAGCGGACCCGCAGCCTCTCGTCGATCTCGGTAGAAATCGTGTCGAGAACGGCGAGCGACCGGCGCAGCGGGAACAGGATCAACGTCAGATCGCCCGGTGTCGGCGCGTCTGCCGTCTTGACCAGCGCGTCATTGACAGCCGAGATCTCCTGATGCGCCTTCTGCTGCGGGAGGTAGGCCGCAATCGCCTGGACCACGTCGGCCGCCGTCGCCGCGCCTGGATCCGCGGCGCGCGACGTGTCGGCCGTGACCGCCTGCCATTGCGGGAGCTTGGAGTTCAGAACAAGGATGCCGGGCGCCACAAGACGCTGACCTGCATTTGTGGTGGCGGACAAGCGGCGCAACAGGTCCTCCTTGCGCGCGACCACGCTGAGGCGGGCGGCGACAAGATCGTCGAGAGCGTCGAGATTGCGCCTGAGACCAAGCACTGCCGCCTCGATCTCGGCCACGGCCGCGACGTCGAGCGCCGCACCTTTGAGCGCAGCAAGCAGCTCCTCGAGGCGCGTCATCTCTGCCCCGATCGCAGCCGAGACCTCGTTGTGCCGAGCCTCGCTGGTCGAGGTAAGTATGGCGGGCGCAGTGGCGGCGACCCGCTCGGCCTGGCGCGACAGCTGGAGGGACGCCAGCGCCGACGGCACCCGATCCCTGGTGATGCTGTCGACGACCTCTCCCACCTGGAGGAAGGCGTAAAGAGCGGCCGCCGTGGCGAACACCGCGAAGGTGCTGATACCGAAAAAGGCCAGCAACAGGCGGCCACGTATGCCGAGGCGTTCAACCATCACAGCGACGCATTGATCTGAACGATCGCGCTAACTTGCCCTGCATCAGATGCCTCGACCAGCGCGCCGGCGATTGGCGGATTCTTATTCTGCCGGCACGTACGCTCCACTCCGCCAGACGTACCAAACCCAGCTCTGGGTCGTAAGATCGCCCTTGTCGTCAAAGTCGATACGGCCCAACACAGTCTCGAATTGATTGTTCCGCAGCGACGCAACCACGGCCTGGGGCTCCAGCGAGCCCGCCTTCTCGACCGCCCGCGCCCATACCTGGACGGCGCCATAGCTCAGCAGGGTATAGCCTTCGGGCTCGAAGTTCTCGGAGCGGAACTGCTCGACGACGAGCGCCGCTTCTGGATTTCGACGCGGGTCGGGGACAAAGGTGAAGAGCGTGCCCTCGGCCGCGGGGCCGGCGATGAGGCCGAACTCCTCGGTCGACATGGCATCGCCCGAGACGAGTTGAAGTGCGTATCCGCGATCATGTGCCGCGCGGAGCATGAGGGCGGCTGCGTCATAACGGCCGCCGAGGTACAACACCGCAATATCTGTTGCCTCGAGAGCAGCGATTTCAGACGAATAGTCGGTCTTCCCGGGGTCGTAGGCTTCATAGATCGCTTCGGTCACGCCCCGCTGGTTCAACTGCTTTCTTGTCTCATCGGCAAGACCCTTCCCATAGGTCGTACGGTCGTGAAGTATTGCGATCTTCTTGTCGGCCCAATGATCGGCCAGGTAGTTGCCGGCCACGGTGCCCTGCGCGTCGTCGCGGCCAATGACTCGAAACACATTGGCACGGCCCTGCTCGGTCAGCATCGGGTTGGTGGACGACGGCGAAATCTGCAAGATTCCCGCAGCCTCATAGACCTTCGATGCCGGGATCGACGACTCGGAGCACATGTGCCCGACGACGAACACGACGCCGTCAGCCACCAGCTTTTGGGCGGCCGCCATAGCTTGCTCGGGATCGCAGAAGTCGTCGACTGTGATGAGCCGCACCTGCTGCCCGAGTACGCCGCCCGCTTCATTGACTTCGGCCACGGCCATTTCGGCACCGCGCTCCATCTGCCCGCCGACCCAGGCGAGCTGCCCCGTGACCGGGCCCGCCGCCCCGATCAGGACCTCGGCCCCCGCGGGGAGGCTGAACGCGGCTGCAAGCGCGACGATAGCTACGGTGATGATGCGGTGGGTGGATGCACCCCCAAACCGCCGCTTACGCCAATCCGGTCGGCGCGACAGCCCTTTCCGCAGGCGCAGCGTCCTTGGGAGCCGCGATCCCGCCAGCGGCAGACGCAAGAGGCAGCCGCGTATACGGAGGCGCTCAAATATCGCGCCGATGCTTGATCCGAACGATCGTGCTAACCCGGTCTGCATCATTTGTTTCAGCGTGCGCCGGACCCTTACTCGACCGGCACGTACTCTCCACTCCGCCAGACGTACCATACCCAGCTTTGGGTCGTGAGATCGCCCTTGTCGTCAAAGTCGATACGGCCCAACACCGTGTCGAATTGATTGTTGTGCAGCGACGCAATCACGGCCTTCGGCTCCAGCGAGCCTGCCTTCTCGACCGCCTGCGCCCAGGTCTGGGCGGCGCCGTAGCTGTGCAGCGTCCAGGAATCGGGTTCGAAGTTCTCGGCGCGGAACCGCTCAACGACATCAGCCGCTTCCGGATTTCGACGCGGGTCGGGGACAAAGGTGAAGAGCGTGCCCTCGGCGGCAGGGCCGGCAATGAGCGCAAACGCCTCGGTCGCCGTATCGTCACCCGAGATCACCTGAACCGGGTAGCCCCGGTCGCGCGCCGCGCGGACCATGAGCGCGGCCTCGGTATGGTACCCGCCCACATAGAGCACCGCGATATCCGCCGCCTGCAGCGCGACGATCTCAGCGGAGTAGTCGTCTTTCCCGGGAACGTAGGCCTGGTAGATCGCTTCGGTCACGCCCCGCCTGTTCAATTGCTTCCGGGTCTCGTCGGCGAGGCCTTTCCCGTAGGTCGTGTTGTCGTGGAGGATCGCGATCTTCCTGTCGCCCCATTGATCAGCCAGGAAGTCGCCGGCCTCGAGGCCCTGCGCATCGTCGCGACTACAGACGCGGAAGACGGTGGCGCGGCCGTGCTCGGTCAGCATCGGGTTGGTCGAGGATGGCGATATCTGCACAACGCGCGCCGCCTCGTAGACCTTCGAGGCCGGGATCGAGGCTCCGGAGCAGTAGTGCCCGACCACAAATACCACGCCGTCGGCGACCAGCTTCTGGGCTGCCGCTACCGCCTGCTCGGGATCGCAGAAGTCGTCGACCGTGATGAGCCGCAACTGCTGGCCGAGCACCCCACCCGTCGCATTGATGTCGGCCACGGCCGCCTCGGCGCCGCGTTTCAATTGTGTGCCGGTCCACTCGAGCTTTCCCGTCATCGGGCCGGCGACACCGATCAACACCTCCGCCCCCGCAGGGCAGATGAACAACGCCGCGAGCGCGGCGACAGCAATGGTGACCGCGTGGTGCATGACTGCACCCCCAAACTTTAGCTTACGCTAATCCAGCCGGCGCCGACAGTCCTTTCCGCAAGCGCGGATACCTCGGCTGGTTCTGCGGCGCATCCGGCTCTTTTCTGAACGAGCGACCAGGGACCAGGATCGCCATGTGGCCTTGTGCGGTACCTGATGACTGGCTGAAGCGCTGGATTGCTGAGCTCTCAACAAAATCGGTGACTGAGCGGTAGTTCCGGCCTCTCGCGACGAGCCGAATTGCCCCGTTTGCAGACCTTCCGGTCTGACCTATGGAGGTCGCCAACGGGTCACAAGCAGAACAGCAGCCCCCTACGGCTCGTCCCTCTCATCGCGCAAATTAGACACAACGCGGCGGTTCTGCGACCTGCAGGCGGTGTCGGGGCAGTCGCGGACGAGCCTGTCCTTACCGTAGCCCTTGGCCCACATACGGTTGCGGTCTATGCCGCCGGCGGCGAGGTAGTCCATCACCGCATCGGCGCGCTGCTGCGACAGCGCCGTTTCACTTGCGCCGGGATCGTCGGCGAAACCCTGCAGCTTGAGCAGCCAGCGCGGATGCTTTGCTAACCAGGCGATCTGGGTGTCGAGGGTGGCCTTGGCGACAGAATCGAGCGCAGCCGAACCTTGCGTGAAATAGGTGCGGCGGCCGACATTGAGGATAAAATCCTCCTCGCTGCCCGGCTGCACGTTCTGGAAGCCGGCAACCTCGGTGTTGGTGATGTCGGGCGTGGAAGGGGCCAGCGTGTTGCTGGTCGAGCAGGATGCGGCCAGCACCAGCAGGCCGGCGGCGAGCAGCCGGCGCGTGTTTTCAATCATGCGGTTCATGAGGCGCCAATCATTCGACAGTGGTGGAAGCGGGCGCCTGGTCGGCGATGTGCGGCAGGACCTGCACCGCGGTGCCGATCGGGCAGCGCTGGTAAAGGTCGATGATGTCTTCCGGGAACATGCGGATGCAGCCGCTGGAAGCGTCGGTGCCGATGCTCCATGGCTCCAGCGTGCCATGCAGGCGGTAGCCGGTGTCGGCGCCGTTGCGGTGCAGATAGAGCGCGCGCGGCCCGAGCGGATTGTTGGACGCGCCGCCTGCGACCATGTGCGGTAGGTCCGGCTTGCGCTTACGCATTTCGGGGGGTGGGACCCATTGCGGCCACAGCGCGCGGCGGTCGATCGTCGCGCGGCCGTACCATTTGAAGCCGTCCTTGCCGACGCCGACGCCGTAGCGGATGGCGGTCTTGTTTTCCATGATGACGTAGAGGAAATGGTGGCGGGTATCGACCACGACGGTGCCGACCGGCTCACTGCTGAAATACTTGACGATCTGGCGATGCCATCTCTTGTCGATCTTGGCGAAGTTGGTCTTGCGATAGACAAAATTGTTGTCGCTGGCGGTACCGGCGAAAAAGGATTTTGCCGCCGCGGCTTGAGCAATATTGCTGGTTGCACCCACCGCGACCAGCGCCAGGCCGCCGAGCACGACACCCCTGCGTGATAAAACCATCGGCAATATCCCCCCATGCCAAAAGCCTGGCGGACCATAGTTGAGAATTACTTCGCCTCAAAGTGGAAAATGCTGCGTTGCTTCAGTCTGCCGTGCCGGAAGCGGAACGTCCGCTTTCGGGATGATGGGGCTGGAAAGCCGACCTTTTCATCCAGGGTAGTGCCGACCGCATTGCGCCAGAAGCAGCGGGATGGGTCGGACGCGCGTCAGTGGCCCTGCGGCAGGAGAGCTGGGGCGTCGCGCGAGCCATAGTCTCAAGAGGCGTGATCTGTGGTATCATAGGCCGGTAAGACCGGAGGCGCCGGTCCTGCCTGCCTCTGGCCTGCGGCTTGCGAGTCGTGAATCTTTACTGAGGCTCAACATGGAGCGGAAGCTCGCTGCCATCCTTGCCATCGATGTTGTCGGGTACTCGGCGCTCATGGAGGCGGATGAAGCGGGCACCTTCGACCGGCTGAAACGTGGCCGCAAAGAGCTGTTCGAGCCGGAAATCGCGACGCGACACGGGCGAATCTTCAAGCTGATGGGAGACGGCCTGCTGGCGGAGTTCGGCAGCGTGGTGGATGCGGTCGAATGCGCGGTCACGCTTCAGCGCGGCATGGCGGAGCGTAACGCGAGCGTCGCCGAAGACCAGCGCTTCGAAGTCCGGATCGGAATCAACCTTGGAGAAGTGATCGTCGAAGGGGACGATCGCTATGGCGAGGGCGTGAACGTGGCGTCGCGTCTCCAACAACTCGCCGAGCCCGGTGGCATCTGCGTTTCGGAGAAGGTGTCCAAGGAGGTCAGGCAGAAGCTGGCGTTTGCGTTCGAGCCCATGGGCGAGCAGCGGGTGAAGAATATAGCCGAGCCGATATACTGCTATCGCGTGAACCTGCACGTTCCGAGAGCCGCTCCGGTCGGCCGACTGGCATCGCTCGAATTGCCCGACAAGCCCTCGATCGCGGTCTTGCCTTTCACCAACATGAGCAACGATCCGGAGCAGGAAACCTTTGTCGACGGCTTGACCGAAGACCTGATCACCGACCTGTCTCGCTCAGCCGGCCTCTTCGTCATCGCGCGCAACTCAACCTTTGCTTACAAGGGGCGGTCGGTCGATGTGCGTTTGACCGCGCGTGATCTTGGGGTGCGCTATGTGGTTGAAGGCAGCGCCCGGCGCGCCGCGGCGCGCGTGCGCATCAATGCGCAGCTGATCGACGCGATCGGCGGCGATCATATCTGGGCCGAGCGCTACGACAGCAGCCTCGAGGACATCTTTGCAGTGCAGGACGAGGTCACGGCCAAGATCGTCGAAGCCCTTGTCGGCCGATTGGCCGGACAGCCGGCGCGTAAACGGCCGACGAGTCTCGAAGCCTATGATCTTTGCGTGCGAGCCCGCGGCGTCAGTTTTCAGACCGGGTTAGGCGCGCGGGAAGCGCGCATGCTCCTGGAAAAGGCGATCGGACTCGATCCCGACTATGCCGAGGCACATAGCTTGCTGGCCCTCAATCTTTGGCTCGGCTGGCTGTTCTGGAACGAGCCGAAGCAAACCAACCAGCCTCGCGCGCTGGCGGAAGCGCAGCGGGCTGTGGCGCTCGACCCTAACGATGCGGGAAACCGCTGGGGGCTGGGCATCATACTTGGTCACGAACGGCGCTTCCCGGAATCGGATGCCGAGTTCGAGGCGACCTTCAAGCTCGATCCCAATCATGCCGATGCCTGGGCGATGCGCTCGGATCTCATCACCCTAAGGGGCGACGCGGTCAAGGGCATCGAATTCGTGACGCGGGCGTTGCGGCTCAATCCGCACCCTCCAGGGTGGTACTATTGGATGGCGGGCCAAGCCTATTATGCGCTCGGCGACTATCAATCTGCGGTCGATGCCTTACGCAAGCCGGAAACCTACCGCACCACGTCGCGGCGCATCCTAGCGGCAGCCCTCGCGCAGCTCGGGCGCTTTGACGAAGCCCGTCAAGAGGCGGAATTCTTCCTGCTGAGCGATCCCTATTTCAGCATCAGGCACTGGGCAACATCGCAGCCATTCGACGACGAAGAAGTGCTCCAGCGCTTCGTCGAAGGTTACCGCAAGGCTGGCCTTCCCGACTAAGGAGCGCATCGCTTTGGATCGCCGACTTGCTCTCGTCAGGACATACGCTCGTCTTTTGGCTGTGAGGGCAATGCCCGTGGGTTCCATCGATCAATGTCCGTTGATGGCGCGCGAGTACGACGTTGGTGATGGATCCTGCAATGTCCGTTTCGAAAAGCCGGAAAAGCAGTTTTTGTGACCGACTTGGGGCGCAGAGCTGCCGTTCAGAATCTGAAATGTGAACATCGCCTTCGAGTCATGGCCTGCCGTTGGGCGGCCGCGAAGGAAAGAGTAGTGAAAGGTTCAGACGTTGTGATGAGGCGACCCGTCACAGGGTCGCCGTTGAGTTCCGCCCTGCACTCTTATGCGACTTTTCGAGCACAGACCGAGAACATCTGGCCGTTTTTCGGGTCCACCCGACCCTGAAGTCGCGCTGCCGAGCGTCCCGCATACGCGGACCTTGCCGCCAACCTCGGCCTGTCGGGGTGGCATCACCGTTGCCTTCGCGTGGACAACGTCGACGAGGCGTTGCCGAGTTGAAACGCCGTATCGTGACATTTGTGCATGTGTTCCGGCGATCAGCAGCCGCATCGCGTTCTTCTCCGATCCTTGGGGCCATCTTCGAACGGATGCAGCCAACAATTGGTCAATCTCAAAAGGGTCCTTTCCGCCTATCGCACGGAGGGTAGACGCCCACACAGTTCGGAGGCACGAACAAATTTCGGCGTATGGACCTGTCTTCCGGAACCAAGAAAAACTATCGTTTAAATCAATTGAAGCTGACATTGTTTTTCGATCGGTCGATTCCTTATTCTTGATCCTCGGATGGCTGTCGATCATGGCGCAGCCTTCCCCGGGAGGTCAGGATGAGGCATGATTTCGAGACGCACCGCAGTCAGGCGATGAGCATTTTCCGCGCTTGGGGCATGCCTGCGGAGAAGGCGGAGAAATCGGCGGACGTGCTGGCCTGGGCCGATCTCCATGGCCTCGAAAGCCACGGCATCGCGCTGTTGGTCGAATACAACGAACGACGGCAGACGCGGCCGATCAACTTTCAGTCGAAGCCCGCAATCGTGCGGGAGACGGCGGTCAGCGCCCTGCTCGACGGGGACGGCGGCCTCGGCCACGATCCCGCCATACGAGCGATGGAAACCGCGATCGCCAAGGCAAGGGCAGCCGGCGTCGGCGTGGTGTCGGTCCGCAATTCCGGTCATTTCGGCGCGCTGGGCTACTTCACCACCAAGGCCACCGATCACGATCTGATTGGCATCGCCGCCACCAGCGTATTCGGCATTCGGGTTCCGCCGACCGGCGGCGCGGCGGCGCGCTTCGGCACCGACCCGTGGTCCTTCGCCGCCCCCGCCGAGCCCGGCCGGCCCTTCGTGCTCGACATGGCCACGACGACGGTGGCGTCCGGCAAGGTCCGGAACAAGATCGTCGAAGGCCAACTCATGCCGTCGGGCTGGGGCATGGACGGGAAGGGCGTGCCGACGCTCGACCCGAAAGCGGTGATGGAGGGAGGCTTCCTGTCGCCGCTGGGCGGCGCGGCGGAGAGCGCCGGCTACAAGGGTTACGGGCTGGCTGCGATGGTCAATATCCTCGCCTCGTGCCTGTCCGGCTCCACACTGATCACCGATCCCAACCATTCGAAACAGCCATGGGGCCTCGATGTCGGTCACTTCTTCATGGCCATCAACCCCGCCTTGTTCCGTCCGATTGCAGACTTCCGCGCCGACGTTGCCCGCTTCTGCGACGATCTGCGCGCAACACCCCCCGTGGACCCGCTAAAACCTGTCCAGGTGGCCGGCGACCCGGAGCGCAAGGTCCGCGCCGAGCGTGAGAAGACAGGCATTCCCATCGGGCCCGGCCTGCATCGCCGTCTCCATCGGATAGCCCAGGAATCCGGCGCCGACTGGGTGCTTGCGCCTGCTTCTGTCGACAGTTTACAGTTGGCTGGCGACAGTGAACCGAGGGCGAAGACGTGACATTTGCAGCAAGACCGATCGAACGATCCGAAAGCCTGAGCGCTCGCGTCTACAGCGAAATAGAACGGATGATCCTCACGGGGGACATACAGCCCGGCAGCAGGATCAACGAGGCGGTGCTTGCCGGGCAGATGGCCGTGAGCCGAGCGCCGGTGCGCGAAGCGACGCGGGCACTTGTCGAGGCGGGCCTTCTCATCGCTATTCCGGCGCGCGGCGTCTTCGTCCGTGAAATGTCCCACCGCGAGATTGCCGAAAACTACGACGTGCGCTCGTTGCTCACCGGGCTGATGTGCGCGCGGGCAGCGGAACGGCGTACCGAAGCCGAAGCGGCAAAGCTCAAGCGCCTGATAGCCGACATGGATACGGCGATCGCCGCCGGCCGGATCGTGCGCTACTACGAGATCAACCTTGCGTTCCACGAACTGATCGGCCGTATCGCCGATCATTCCTGTGCGCGCCGCGTCTACAACGACCTGATCCGGGAAACCCATGTCCTGCGGCGCTCGCTATCATCGCCGGAGCAGACCAATCTGGAGCATCGCAGCATCGCCGAAGCGATCGAGCGCGGCGACGTCGAGCTCGCTCGGCAGCGTGGGCTCGAGCACGTCCTCAACGGCAAGGCACGCTGGAAGGCATCCATCGAAAATGCGGCGGCCGCCGTGGCCGCCATATGACCCATTTGTCCCAAGGAGATCTCACTTGAAAATTGCAAACATCACCGCCAGCCTGCATCGCCACGAGATCGATTTGCCTGGCATCGGCGAATCCATCGAATCTCGCATGTTCGTCTTTGTCGAGGTCGAGACCGACACGGGCCTCAAGGGGCTCGGCTGCACCGGCCAGTTCCTGCCTTGGTCGACCATGCCCTGCATCGAGGATCATATATTTCCGTTGATCAAGGGCATGGATGTCTTCCACACCGAGGCTATCCACTCCAAAGTATGGAAGCAGCTCAACAACCGCGCCTATACCGGTGTCATTTCCAACGCTCTCTCGGCGATCGACATCGCGCTGTGGGACCTCAAGGGCAAGATTGTCGGCAAGTCGGTCTCGGAGCTTCTGGGCGGCTATTCCCGCGAGGCCTACACCTATGCGACGTTTGGCTACCCGTTCTTCGACGAGCAGCAGATCGCCGACTACGCCAAGAAGTTTCTGGCCGACGGGCACACCATGCTGAAGATGGTCGTCGGCGGCGAGCCGACGCGTACCTGGAAGGACGACGTGCGTCGCGTCTATGCCGCACGCGAGGCAATCGGCCCCGACGTCGACCTCATGATCGACGCCAACTGCTACTTCAACCCGCATGACGCCTTCATGCTGGCGAAGGCCGTGGAAGACGCGAACCTGAAATGGTTCGAGGAACCGATCCAGCAGAACGACGCGCGTGCGCTTGCCGACCTGCGCAGCCGCGTCAAGATTCCAATCGCCGCCGGCCAGATGGAAGGCAACCGCTGGCGCTTCCGCGAACTCGTCGTCCACCACGCGGTGGACGTGCTGCAGCCGAACGTCCTCTACAATGGCGGCTACACCGAGGCGCTCAAAGTGGCGCACCTCGCCCAGGCCTTCAATCTGCCGATGGCCAATGGCGGCGGCTGGCCGATCTTCAACATGCACATTCTGGCGGGCGTAATGAATGGCGGCCCGGTCGAATTCCACTACGGCATGTGGATGACCGGAAAACATTTCTTCAACGGCACGCCCGACCCCGTGAACGGCAAGATGACAATCCCGGACGCGCCGGGCCTTGGCTTCACGCCGAATTACGAAGCGCTGAAGGATGGCCGAGTCAAGGATCCCAAAGGTAGCCAGTTCACCGGTCGTGATGCGCACGGCTACCTGCTGCGTGAAACCATCGAAAAGAAGAACGCCTGACAATCGCAGCCCCGGGACCGCCAAAAATGGTTCGATCGGTTCCGGTGCTGTTCCAAGTTCTAACTGGGAGGAAATGACTATGACCTACGGACTCTCGAACTTCGTCAACCATGGCCGCGTTGTCGGCCTCGGTTTGCTCACAGCTGCGGCCATCGCGGTCAGCGCCGCGGCAGCGGAGTATCCGGACAAGGACATTAAAATGATAATCCCGTTCGGCGCCGGCGGCGGCAGCGATACGCTCGCCCGCACCATCGCCGGCGTGATCGAGGAGATGAAGCTGATCCCTGTGAAGATCCTGCCTGAGAACCGTACAGGCGGCTCGGGCGCGGTCGGCTACAGTGTAGTCGCCAAGGAAAAGGGTGATCCCTATCATCTGGCGACCGTCAGCGTCAGCTTTTTCACAACGCCACTCCTGGGTGGCTCGCCGGTGAGCTACAAGGACTTCACTCCACTCGCTGCGATCGCGCAGTCGCCCTACATCATGGTTGTTCCTACCTCTAGCGAATACCAGAAGCTTGACGACCTGAAGAAGACGCCGCGCTTCACCACCGGTACGACGGGCGTCGTCTCCGACGCGGCACTGCTGGCCAAGATGACGTCCAACGCGCTCGGCATCCAGATTGACTCAGTGCCGTTCGACGGTGAGGGCGAGGTGATGGCGGCGCTGCTCGGCGGACATGTAAACGTCGGCTTTCTCAACCCATCCGAGGCGATGGCGCAGATGAAGGCCGGCAAGCTGCGGCCACTCGCGATCACGTCGGCCGAGCGTTCGCCGGCCTTCCCCGACATCCCGACCTTCAAGGAACTCGGATATGGCGAGATTCTGCACACCCAGCTTCGCGGACTGGTCATGCCCGCGGACGTTCCGCCGGAAGTCGTAACCTACTGGGAGGGCATCCTGCAAAAGGTTGCGACCAGCGAGCAGTGGAAGAAGCAGTATATCGACCGCTTCCACGACATCCCGGACTATGTTGACGCGGAAGGCTTCAAGCAAGTGCTCGAGCGCACCAACGCGCGCTACGAGACGATGATGAAGGAACTCGGCATCATCAAATAGTGACGTTGCTCGGAGCCACCCGAAATGGTGGCTCCCATCCGTCGCGAGGAGGAAAGCGATGAGCGTTCAACGGCTCGACCTACTGGTCGCCGCACTGCTGATAATCTTCGGTCTCTGGCTGATCTACACAGGCATCGGTTATGGCCTGATGCAGGGCACCACGCCCGGGGCCGGTCTCTTCCCCATCATCATCGGTTCGTCGATCGCTTTGCTCAGCGCAATAAATCTATACCGGGCGCTTGGCGGGGTTGAGAAGCTTGGCCCGGGCATATCGGGCCGCGAGGCGGCAAAAGCCGGGGTCGTGATCGCGGCGCTGCTGATCGCCGTCTGGCTGACCCCGTATCTCGGCATGATGATCGCCACCATGCTGGCTATGGCGGCGATCGGCCTGGCTCTGCGGACCGAACCGGGCCCGGTTTTCTTTGTCAAGCTTGCGGCGGTGTCTGTGATCACGCCGATCATCCTTCTGCTGCTGTTCCAAAATCTCCTGGGCGTGCCGACCCCCAGGGGACTGCTCGGCTTCTAATCGGCCACCCAAGAGAGGTACCGCGATGGAAACGCTTGCGCTGTTGTGGGACGGAATTCTCGCCGCCACCGATCCGGCAATCTTCGCCTGCACCATACTGGGCGCTGTGGTCGGCTTGCTGATCGGTGCGCTCCCTGGCCTCGGACCGACCGCCGGCGTTGCGATCATGCTGCCGGTGGCGGCAGGCTTCGGCGGCGTCGCGGCAATCGCGTGCCTCGGTGGTGTCTACTATGGCTCGATGTTCGGCGGCGCCATCACGTCGATCCTGCTCGGCATTCCCGGCGACGCGCCTTCCGTGATGACGGTCATCGATGGCTATCCGATGGCCCAGAAAGGCGAGGCCGGGCGGGCGCTGGGGACGAGCGTCTTCGCCTCCTTCGTCGGGGGTCTTCTCGGCATAGCCGGGCTGGTGGCTCTTTCGGTTCCGGTATCGCGCTATGCACTCGCCTTTGGCCCGACCGAGATGACGGCGATGATGTGTTTTGCGCTTTCGCTGCTCAGCGTGTTGGGCGGCCGCAACGCCTTCAAGGGTTTCGTCGCGTTGGCGCTGGGCTTGTGGCTGGGCATGGTGGGACTCGATCCCATTTCCGCCTTGCCGCGCTATACCGGCGGGTCGATGAACCTGTTCGATGGGCTCGACTTCTCCATCGTCGCTGTCGGCCTGTTCGGGCTTACCGCGATCTTCACCTCCCTTGAGGCGAACGTGGACAAACCGGTTGCCAAATACACTTTCGCCTCGCTGTTGCCGAGGATGAGCGATGCCGTTCAGACACGCTGGCAACTGCTGCAAGGGTCGGTGCTCGGCTTCTTCGTGGGCGTCCTCCCCGGCGTCGGCGCCTCGGCAGCGACCATGCTCTCTTACGCACTCGCCAAGCGCCTGTCGCCGACGCCCGAAAAATATGGCACCGGCATCGTCGAGGGCGTGGCAGCGCCGGAGGCGGCCAACAATTCAGCGTCCTACGGCGCGATGATCCCGCTGTTCACGCTGGGCATCCCGGGCTCGGCGACCACGGCGGTGATGATGGGCGGGTTGATCATGATCGGCCTGCAGCCGGGCCCGCTGCTGTTCACCGAGAATCCGCAGTTTGTCTGGTCGGTGTTTGGCTCTTTCGCCATCGGCAACCTGGCACTTGTGTTCTTGACGCTGTTGCTGACTCCGCTGCTGGCGGCGGCGCTTTTCGTTCCGACAGCCTATCTCTATCCAATCGTCATTGCGATCGTCGTTTACGGTGTCTTCGCCATCGACAATTCGACGTTCAATGTGATGCTGACCATCTTGGCAGGCGGTGCCGGGATCATCCTTGCCAGGCTCGATTATCCAGCCGTGCCGCTGATCCTCGGCCTGGTGTTGGGACCGCTGCTGGAGCGCAACATCCGCCGCACGCTGATCCAATCGCAGGGCGACTTGCTCGTCTTCATCGAGCGGCCCATTGCCCTGGGGCTGTTCATCGCCACGGTTCTCGTGCTCTCGATCCCACTCTTCCTCAAGCTGACCGGGCGCAAGAAGATCGCCGCGGACGAGGCTGAGGTCTGACAGGACTGCGGTATATGACATTTCAATATTGCATCGTTGGCGGCGGCATCGTCGGGCTTGCCACCGCCTCCGATATCCTGGCCCGCGATCCGGCGGCTCGCATCCTGGTCATCGAAAAGGAGGCCGGTTTCGGCGAGCACCAGACCGGCCACAACAGCGGTGTTATCCATGCCGGCATCTACTACGCCCCCGGCTCCTTGAAGGCGAAGCTCTGCCGCGAGGGAGCGAAGGCCACGAAAGCCTTTGCGCGAGACAACAACATTCCGTTCGAGGTGTGCGGGAAGCTGCTTGTCGGCACCAGCCCGGTCGAGATGGAGCGCATGGAAGCGCTAAAGCATCGCGCTTTGGAGAATGGCATTGGCTTCGAGGAGGTCAGCGCGGCGCGTCTGCATGAGATCGAGCCAAACATCGCTGGCCTAGGCGCGTTGCTCGTGCCGTCGACCGGCATTATCAACTATAAGCTGATCTGCGACGCTCTGGCCGAGGGTCTCAAGGCGAATGGTGCCAAACTGATGACCGGCACCCGCGTCAAAGGCATCTCGGAAGACGACACCGGCGTGGTGGTGACCACCGATCATGGCGAAGCGATCCGCGCCGAGCAGCTTGTTGCCTGCGCCGGGCTGCAGTCGGATCGCCTGGCGAGGCTTGCCGGGCTCAATCCCACCCACCAGATCGTGCCGTTCCGTGGCGAATATTACACATTGCCCGACGCGAAATCGACGATCGTCAAGCACTTGATCTACCCGATCCCTGATCCGGATCTGCCGTTCCTCGGCATCCACCTGACACGCATGATCGACGGACGGGTGACAGTTGGGCCCAACGCCGTGCTGGGCTTCCATCGCGAAGGCTACAAGAAGGGCAGCATCGACCTGGGCGATGTCACCCAGATGCTCACCTTCGGCGGCTTCTGGAAAATGGCCCGCAAGAATCTGATGTCAGGCATCGACGAGTTCCGCAACTCGATTTTCCGCCGCGGCTACCTGGAGCAGTGTCGCAAATACTGCCCTTCGCTCGAACTCCCGGACCTCGGCCAACCAGGCGCCGGCATTCGTGCGCAGGCGGTTCTGGCCGATGGCACGCTGGTGCACGATTTCCTCTTCCTCGACAGCCCGCGCCAGTTGCATGTCTGCAACGCGCCGTCGCCTGCGGCGACGTCCGCTATGCCGATCGCGAAGATGATCGTCGATCGGATCGAAGAGCGGTCACAATGATCCGGACCGGATACAATCCATCGTATCCCGCGGCGGGCGCTCGGCATGCATCGTCACCGCCTTGCTCGCGGGTCCTTTCGAGCCAACCGTTCCAGTAGGTAGTCGACTTCGGATCGACCGGTCGGCGTCAGCGACGAGCGCGGGCTGCGCTGCACGTCCGATGTTATGGCGCCGCGCCGCATCAGCACGTATTTGCGCACCGCGAGGCCAATCCCCTGTTGCTGCTCGAAACGGATCAACGGCAGGTGGGCATCGAAAAGATCGTGCGCTGCGTCGCGCTCGCCTTCGCGGTGCAGCCGATCGAGTTCGACCAGCATGTCCGGAAAGGCATAGCCCGTCATCGCGCCATCCGAACCGCGTTCCGGCTCGAAGTCGAGGAAAAGCCCACCATTGGCGGTCAGGATCGAGAATTTCCGCAGGTCGCCCGCGGCTTGGAGCTTGCGGATCGCCGAGATTTTCTCAAGTCCCGGCCAGTCCTCTGCCTTCAGCATGACGCAGGACGGATGTTCCTTCATAATGCGCGAGATCATCGGCACCGACAGGATCACCGACAGCGTTAGCGGAAAATCCTGCAGGGCCCAGGGCACGTCCGGACCAATTGCTTCCACGCAGTGATGGAAATAGGCGGCGATCTGCTCGTCGCTGCGCAGGTGCGAGGCTGGAGCCAGCATCACGCCGGCTGCGCCGGCATCCGTCACCTCGTGCGCCAGCCTGCGCATGGCGGCAAAGCTCGGATTGGATATTCCAACCACGACAGGCACACGCGAGCGCGCGATCACGCGTCTTGCGATAGTCAGCGACTCCTCTGGCTCCAGTTTCTGGGCTTCACCCAGAATGCCGAGGATCGTCATGCCGGTGGCGCCGGCATCCTGGTAGAATTCCGTCAGCCGGTCGACGGAGTCGTAGTCGACCGACATGTCAGCATTGAACGGCGTCGCCGCGATCGGATAGATGCCCTTGGCATCGACGCCGAAGGTCACGTCTTCTTCGCGAAAGCGGCATAGCGCGCCTTCGTCTCTTCGTTCATCGGATAGAGACCGGGCAGCGGCACGCCGCGATCGACCTCGGTCATGATCCAGGCTTCCATCGCCTCCTGCTCCGGCGCTTCGGCCAGCACCTGGTCGAGAAATGCCGCCGGGATCAACACCGCGCCGTCATCGTCCACCACCACGATATCGTCAGGAAAGATCGCCACGCCGCCGCATGCGATCGGCTCCTGCCAGCCGACGAAGGTGAGACCGGCCACTGAAGGCGGCGCGGAAATGCCGTTGCACCATACGTTGAGGCCGGTACCGAGCACGCCCGCGGCGTCGCGCATCGCGCCGTCGGTGACCAATGCGGCGACATTGCGTTTGGCCATGCGCGCGCAGAGGATATCACCGAAAATACCGGCGTCGAGCGCGCCCATTGCGTCAGCCACCGCCACGCAACCTTCGGGCATCGCTTCGATCGCCGCACGGGTCGAAATAGGCGAGGCCCAGCTAGCCGGGGTGGCGAGGTCCTCACGCGCCGGCACGAAGCGCAAAGTGAAGGCCGGCCCTACCACGCGCGGCTGGCCTGGACGGATAGGCTTGGTGCCGCGCATCCAGACATTGCGCAGGCCCTTCTTCAGAAGGACCGTGGTGAGGGTCGCGGTGGAGACGCCCTGCAGGGTCTCTACGACTTTCGGGTCGAGGGTCATCGGAGTCTCCTTAGATGCTGGGGATCAAGCCGCCGTCGATGCGAATGACGGAGCCGGTGATATAGGATGCGCGCGGGCTCGCCAGGAAGGTGACCATGTCGCCATATTCCTGCGGCCGGCCATAGCGCCCGACCGGAATGGACGCAGTGCTTTGAGCGGCTACTTCCTCGACCGAGCGCCCCTCGCGCTTGGCTTTCTGTTCGTCGAGAAAGGTGATGCGTCCCGTGGCGATGCGCCCGGGCAGCACGATGTTGGCGGTGATGCCGTCGCGGCCGACTTCGGCCGCCAGCGTCTTGGACCACCCGACCAATGCCATTCTGAGCGCGTTCGACATGCCGAGATTAGGGATCGGCGCGACCACGCCGGAGGACGTCGAGGTGATGATGCGGCCCCATTTGCGCTGGCGCATGCCGGGCAGCACCGCGTCGGAAACGGCGATCACCGAGCGCACCATGCTGTCGAAGAATTTCGACCAGTCCTGCGAAGACTGGCCGGCTGCCGGCGTCGGCGGCGGGCCGCCCGTATTGTTCACCAGAATGTCGACCGAGCCGAAGGCCTTCTCGATAGAGGCCAAGCGTCCCTCGATCGACGACAGGTCGCCGATATCCCAGCCCATTGTCAGCGCCTCGTTGCCGGCGCCCTTGATGGCCGAGGTGGTGTTCTCCGCAGCCGCTTCGTCGATGTCGGCGACGACCACACGCACGCCTTCGCCGGCCAGCGACCGCGCGATCGCCCCGCCCAATCCGCCGCCGGCTCCAAAGACGAGCGCGACCTTACCCTTCAGTTCGAGATCCACAGAAAACCCTCCAATTCAAGGCGGATTATCATCAACGGTGCACAGAAGAAAACATGGCTTGCCGTATAATTTGATGATAGTTTTTCTATCGATGGAATCACGCTTTCTCGAAACCTTCCTGCTCGTGGCCGAACTCGGTTCGCTGGCCGAGGCGGCCCGCCGTCTGGCAATCACGCCGGCCGCCGTGGCCCAGCGCATGCAGGCGCTGGAGGACGAATTCGGCAAACGGCTGCTGGTACGCGCGGGCCGCGTGGTGCAGCCCACCGATGCCGGCCATGCGATTCTTGAACAAAGTCGCAGAATCCTCGGCGACATCCGCCACCTGAAAACGCTTGCACAGACCGATTCGCCATCAGGTGAGATGAGACTCGGCGCCGTGTCGACCGCGCTGACCGGCATCCTTGCGCCCGCCCTGCGGCACCTTGTCGACACGGTTCCTTCGGTCGAGGTCTTCGTTCTCCCCGGCACTTCCACTGATCTCTATCAGGCGCTCGGCGACGGAAGCATCGACGCGGCCATATTGGTGCGACCGCCGTTTCCGATCCCAAAATCGCTGCATTGGAGCGTGCTTCGGACCGAGCCTATGATCCTGCTTGCGCCGAGTGCCCTCGCCACTGGCGATCCGGAACAGTTGCTCGCAACGCTGCCTTTCATCCGGTATGACCGCAACAACTGGGGTGGCCGGCTGGCCGACGAGTGGCTGCGCCGCCAGAAGCTTCGGCCCCGGGAGTGGCTCGAGTTGGATTCGTTGGAAGCCATAGCCGTGATGGTCAGCAACGGTCTCGGTGTTTCCGTTCTGCCCGACTGGGCGCCGCCATGGCCGGAGGGGCTGTCGGTCGCGCGCCTGCCGCTGCCCGGCCCGCCGCTGGTGCGCGAGATCGGCATGTTGTGGCCGCGCAGCGCGCCTTCAGGACGGCTGGTGGGTGTCCTTCTGGACGCTTTTGCGGCAGTCTCGTCAGGCGGGAAGATGGCCGACGATGCTTGATCCGCCTGGCTGCGACCATGACTCCGGCCGCGCTAGCGTGGCCAAGGAGGATCCTGGGGTGCGACACCAATGAGCGAACTGAAACCACCGCTGGACGCGAATGCGGCCGCTTTGGCGCGGGTCAACCTCAAGCTGTTGCAAACTTTTATGCTGGTCGCCGAAAACCGCAGCTTCAAGGAGGCCGCCGACCGGGCACATCGTTCGCAGTCCGCCATCAGCATGCAGATAAAGCAACTCGAGGACCAACTCGGCGCCAAGCTGTTCAACCGCACCACGCGCGACGTCAAGCTCACGCCTGAAGGAAGCAAATTGTTCGCCAGCACGCAGCGCGGCCTGCAAGAGGTCGGCATCGGCTTGCGCAACGTCCAGGAGGCACTGGCCATCCGGCGCGGCCAGGTCGCGCTGGCCTGCGCGCCCACCATCGCCTCGACCCATCTGCCGCGTATCCTCGCCGAGTTCGAACGCGACTATCCGGGAATCAAGATGCTTTTGTCGGAACTTAAGTCCGCCGACCTTTACCGGGTGATACAGGCCGATGCTGTCGATTTCGGAATAGGCCCGATCTCAGGCGATCCGGACCTCGATTTCGAGCCGCTGCTCGACGATCCGCTGCACGCGCTGATCCCCACGCGGATGTGTCCGCACAATCGTCGCACCATCACGCTGGCGGAACTGTCCAGCCTGCCCTTGCTCCACTACCACACCACCACCCTGATGGGTGCGATGTTCGAGCGCGAGGCTGCCGCTCGCGGCATCGCGCTGAACGTGCGGTACCGCTGCATCCAGGCGGAAACACTCGTCGCGATGGCCGAGGCCGGCATCGGCGCGGCAATTCTAACCCAGTCGATCGTCCGTTTCGCGGAGCCGAACCAGTCGCGCGTCTACCAGATCGTCGAGCCCGAGCTCATTCACCGCTACGGCATCGTGCGCAAGCGTGGCAAGGAACTGTCGCCGGCCGCCGAACGGCTCGCACAATTGATCCGGGTGTCGCTGCGCCAGACCTGAAGGCTGGCGCGATCAAGGCGACTTCAGATTTTCAGAATAATCGATGGGATTTTTGAATTTCTTTTGAAGTTCGGCTTCCGCTAGACAGTGCCTTCCCGGCACACGGAACGTCGGGAAAGGAGAGAATTCGTGCTTCAGGATGTTTATGTCCAACAGGACAACAATGTCGTCGAGACCAGGAGCAAGATCGCTCGTATCCAAGCGCACAAGCTCGCCAACATTCCGATCACGCCGCCGCCCTATCGCGACAAGCCGAACAAGGAAGGCGCACTGCTTCTCCAGGTCGAGACCAACGACGGCCTCGTCGGTTGGGCGACCAGCGGCTACACCCACCACGTCGCCATCGACCTGATCAACAAATACATCGCGCCGACGATCATCGGAGAGAGCCCGATGCGCACCGAACGCATTCCCCTGCTGTTCGATCGCGCCAGCTTCGAGCGGCCGCTCGGCAGGACGCTGATCTCGGCGCTGGCGATGATCGACATCGCGCTATGGGACATCAAGGGCAAGATGCTCGGCCAGCCGGTGCATCACCTGCTGGGCGGCGCGCGCGACAAGGTGCCGGTCTATGTCACGCACGGCGCGGCCTACGACAACGCTCCGGTCTATTCGCCGGAGGAACTGGCCGCGGAGGCGGCCCACCTAGTCAAGCTCGGCAACAACCATCTCAAGAATACCGTCGGCCGTCAGCCGATCCCCGATCCGAAGGATGACTACATCCGCATGAGGGCGATGCGCGAGGCCGTCGGCCCGAACGTCAAGCTCGCCATGGACGGCAATCTGCGGATGACCCTGGCCCAGGCGGTGGAACTGTGCAAGCGATGCGAGGAGCTCGACATCAGCTTCGTCGAGGAGCCGCTTTACTACAACGATCCGAGGCTGCTGCGCGAGCTGCGCTCGAAAACGATCATCCCGGTTGCTGCGGCGGAAAACGAGAAGTTCTCCGCACGCGACCTGATCCTGGCCGATGCGGTCGACTACATACAGCCCAACGTCAACAATGACGGCGGCTACTCCGCGGCAATTCGCACCGCCGCCCTTGCCAAGCTCTTCCATATCCCGCTCTCGCACGGCAACGGCAATGGCCCGCACAACATCGCGCTGCATGCCGGCCTGTCGAACGGCGGAGTGGTCGAATACCACTTCCACAAGTGGATGGCCTACAACGCAATCTTCAAGAGCGTCCCACAACCCGAGGATGGCTATCTGCGTGTGTCGCAGGAGCCGGGGCTGGGGCTTGAGCCGAAGGATGGCCTGATCAAGGAGTTCGCGGTGCAAATGTAGCGCGGCCAGGCGTCGGCTTAATAAGGTAGATTGGCCCAACGCGGCCGGCGAGCGAAGTTTGCTGCCTGTCCCGCCATCTGCCCTTCCCTGTCAATGACCATGGAATGGGAATCCCAGCCTTTCGTGCAAAACGGGCTGTGACTCATATGTGGGAACGTATAGGACCCCGCCCGATTGCAACAGGTTAGCCGAATCCGGTTGATGGTCACAACTGCTGACGTATATCCGGCTTCTTGATGCGGCTGGATGTTCAGCGCCGTGAGCCTCGATGGGTTTTTGCCCGCATCCATCTCAACGGCCCAGACATCGACATCGCCGAAGCCGTGCCGGGTCCACACAAGGTTCGGGACACGGCGGGGCGAGGAACGTCTCGATTGGGCCGGAAGCGGACGGTCGGCTTTCAGCCGTTAAAGGGGTGGAAGCGGACATTCAGGACCTTGGGGAGCATCCACGCGATCTGACCCATTCCGGTCATTCCCAGAGCATTTCGGCGTCTCCAAAGCGGACACTCAGCCAAGCCGGCGCTGATGACCTAAGCGGACATCTTGTCGAGAGAGCTTTCCGTTCAGAACTCTCGTGGATGGAAGGACCGGCGCGTTGCGTATGCCGAGTAACCCCGCCATCCGCTAGCTATAGCTAAAGCACGCTCGCGTCCGAAGCAGGACTAGAATAGGGTGAAAGGTAAAGCCGCTACGACCGACCAGGGAAGGCGCACGGCACGTATGGACCGACGGCTTACCGCAATACTTGCTGCCGACGTGGTTGGCTACAGCCGCCTCATGGGCGAGGACGAGGTAGGCACGCTCGAGGGACTGAAGAGCTGCCGTCGCGAACTGATCAACCCCGAGATCAAGAAGCACCACGGCCGCATGATCAAGCTCATGGGCGACGGCGCGCTCGTCGAGTTCGCCAGCGTCGTCGATGCCGTCCAGTGTGCTGCTGTAATCCAGCGCCGGATGGCCGACCGCAACAAGGGCATCGCCGAAGCCCGGCAAATCCGGTTTCGCATTGGTGTCAATCTCGGTGATATCATCGTTGAGGGTGACGATATCTACGGCGACGGGGTAAACATTGCCGCCCGTCTGCAGGCGATCGCAGAGCCCGGCGGAATTTGCATCTCCGGCACGGCGTTCGATCACGCAGCGCACAAAGTGGATGTCGGCTTTGCGGATCTCGGAGGGCAGCGCCTCAAGAATATCGCCGATCCGGTTCGCGCCTATCGGGTTCTGCTCGATCCCGGAGACGCGGGGAAGATCTTAGCGGCGCCACGCCGGCCAGGTTCGCCCATCATGATTTTGGCAGGAGTAGCAGCGCTGCTCATCGTCTTGCTTGCAGGCATTTTTGCATGGCAATGGCAAAAGCTCTCCGCGCTCGAAAAGCCATCCATTGCAGTACTGCCGTTTACGAACCTGAGCGGCGATCCTGGCCAGGACTATTTTGCCGACGGCATCACCGAAGATTTGATCACCGACCTTGCGAAGCTTTCCGGGCTCGATGTGATCGCCCGTAACTCCGTCTTTGCCTACAAAGGAAAACCCCTCGTTTTGGCAGATGTTGGGCGTGACCTTGGCGTGCAATTTGTCGTTGACGGCAGCGTGAGGCGGACCGGCGATCAAATCCGCCTCAACGCGCAACTCATCGATATCGCCACTGGCGACAATCTATGGGCTAATCGGTTCAATCGCGGCATCGCGGACGTGTTTGCAGTCCAGGACGAGATGAGCCGGGAAATCGCCAAGGCGCTCGGCGTCCAAGCTTCGGCAGCCGAGAGCGAGCGAATGGCACGCCCGCCGACTGCAAATCTCGAAGCCTATGATACCTACCTCCGTGCGGAGCGGGAGGCGCGCACCGGTCGAGGCGACGGATTGCGCGAGGCGCTTGCGCTGTATGAGAAGGCGCAGAAGCTCGACCCCACCTTCGCCGAGGCCTTCGCCGCCGACGCACGGCTGAGTGTCTATCTTTGGCGCACTGCCTCCGATGATATCATTCAGAGCGCGCTTGCGCGAAAGAGAGCATATGAGAAGGCAAGCCGTGCTTTGGAGCTCGATTCGGAGTTTTCATCGCCCTACGCCGTTCTCGGGATTATGCAGGTCATGGATCGCCGCTATGAAGATGCGATCACCTCGGCGGAGCGTGCTGTCGCATTAGGCTCCGGAGACGCTGCGACGCAAATTGCCGTTGGTTATATCCAGCTGTTCGCCGGCAACCATAACAAAGCGGCTTTGGCGGTCGAGACGGCATTGAAGCTTGATCCCAATCTGGCTCCGATAGACCGGGAGGTTGTCGGGGTTGTCTTGCTTTTGCTCGGGGACACCAGGAAAGCCATTGAGACTCTCGAGCGCGCTCGCGACGATGCTCCAGAGGCGGGCAGCCTTAGGATTCTGCTCGCAGCGGCCTATTCCCGCGCCGGCCGCACAGAGGACGCCAAAGCGGCGATTGCGGACGGCCTCCGGCTGGTGACGAAGACCGAATCCTTGGCTCGACTGCGATCGTTGGACGCGTTTCGGAATCACTATGCCCATCTTCGCAACGCTGAAGATTTGGCGCCGATCATCGACGCCCTACGCCTGGCAGGACTTCCCGAATGGCCGTTCGGCTTCACCGCCGATGAACAGGACCGGTTGAACGGCGCGGAAATCGCATCTCTTGTTGTTGGCAAGACCTTGAAAGGCAACATCGAACCCGACGGGCTTCCAGCCATTATGCAGATAGAACAGGACGGCACGGCAGTCTTCCGCACGATGACACGAATGCTCACCGAGAGGGTCTACGTCGATCGCGACCTCTTATGTGAGCATAGCGAAAATATGTTTGGGCGCCCCATCTGTGGTCCCGTCTACAGACGCAGGGACGCTGCCGGCAACGGGTATTCTTATGTCAATGCAGGTATGGTGTTTCACTTCGTGACAGTGAATTGAGCTCGCAAGACTCAGGGGTTATTGATCAAGTTCCAATCCGGCTCATCGACTGCCAACTTTGCTTCGACGACCGGCCATTTTGCATCGCCCTTCGGAACAAGATCATCGGCATTGTCCGCAAAGGCGGCCGCGTTCCCTTCGTCGTAGATCAGGTAGAGCTTGCCATCGATGATCTTGAACGCTTCCGGATCGACATTGACGGTGACGGATTCATGGAGCGCGACCTCGCCCGCGCAGTAACCACCGTATTGAGGAGCGTATTTGGCAGGTTCGCTCATGAACATTTCCTTGTGTTCCTTGCTGGCGAAATGCCACGGCGTGCCAAGCCACTCATAGGAAAAATCTTCGGAACCCTTCACGGCCTTGCCATCGGTGAAATAAGCGACCGTGTCGTAGCCCATGATCGCCACTCCGCCGAAGTAGCCGGTATTCACCGAGTCGGCGAAGGCAGAGCCTGCACCGGCCATCAAGGTGAGCGCACATACGACTGCCGACGCCGAATTGGGAACCAGTCTGATCGATATGTTCATCTGCGTTCTCCGTTCAATCGTGGATAGCTTCGCACTTCGCAGCGTTCGCTTCGCCAAGGACTTTCGCCTGGCACGTCGCGCCATGCCGTTTGAATAGTTTTATGATGTCGGTATTGCCCTTCCAGAACGCGCGGGTGGTCGGCCAGTAGCCGTGAGCTTCAGGATGGTTCACATCCGCGCCTTTGCCGATGAGGAACTCTGCCAGTTCAACGTGGTTTTCCTCACCCGCTACTATCAACGGTGTGACCCCAGACTTGTTAGCCGAGTCTTCGAGAACCGCCCCCTGTTCGAGCAACAGCTTGGCGATTGGGAGGCTTCCAGAAAAGGCAGCCGCGTGGAGGGGGGTAAACCCACCGGAATTGCGCGCCATGACGTCGGCGCCCTTGCTCAGCAGGAATTCCGCAATGGGAAGCTGATCGTCGAGAGCAGCAGCGATGAGGAGCGTTGCCTGGTCGCGTGCGCGGCTGTCGACGTCGGCACCGCCTGCCAAGGCTTGCTCCACGGCACTCTTGTCGCCGGCAGCGATGGAGTCGAACAACGGCTCACCTGCGACTACTCTTGTAGCCGCCAATACCAGCATAGTAAGTGCCAGCAGTCCGCGCATCGTGTAAAATAGCATATTAGCTTCGAGTCATACAAGCTGCATTGGGCTCATCGGGGCAGATGCCGGCGGACAGCGCGGCCGGATGTCCGCTTTAAGCTCCACCGGGGAAGTCGCCTCCGGGTCACGGCGGAAGGTTCCACCCGCGACCGCAGGCTGTGTCAAATGCCACCTCGATAAATAGGGCAGCCGGTGGCGCAACCTTGGCCATGTCGCCTTCGCTATTCCAGCCCTCCCCTCACCCCTCCACCGCGCTGATCTCCGCATCGACCAGGCACCAGGACGCGTAGCGGAAGTCGCGGATCTGGACGACCTGCTCGTCCCGCCATTCGACCAGCATGAAGCCGCGCACGGCGCCGTCCGGCTCCCCAGGGTTGCGGATCAGGATCGCCGGCCTGCCGTCGACGAAGCCCAGCGACAGCGCCCAGTCGGTCACGCGGTCGTAATTGCCGAAATAGGTCGACACTTCGGCCTTGCCGCGCAGGCGGAGGCGGTTGACGACTTCGAGCTGGATATCTTCGGCGATCAGCGCCCTGACCGCGTCGAAGTCACGTGCGTTGAACAGATCGACATAACGGCGCAGCCGCCGCTCGTCGTCGGCGTCGAGCCGGGGCGCGGCGACCTGCTCCGGCTCGGCTGCAAGCAAGCGCAGCTGCGCCCGCCCGCGATGCAGCGTCGCCTTGGTCGCGGCGAGCGTTGCGCCGGTCACCTCGCAGGTCTCGTGCAGCGAAAGGCCAAGCACGTCGACCAGGATCACGGCGCCGCGCCGCGCCACCGAAAGCTGCATGAAGCTGCGCAGGCCGGCCGCCGCGGCGATCCTACTGTCGGCGCTGCCGGAGGGATCCTCGATCGTGGTCATGTCGGCCTCGGTGATGCGCGACCTTTCCCGGTGGCGCCGGCGCAGATGGTCCTGCGCGGCATTGTGGGCGATGCGAAACAGCCATTGCTCGGGCCGTTCGACCGTCATGCTGCCGTCGACCGCCTGCAGTGCCTTCACCAGCGTGTCCTGCACGATGTCCTCGCCGTCGATGACCGAGCCGGCCATGCGGGCGCAGTAGCGGTGCAGCCTCGGGCGAAGCTCGGAGAGCATCGCCTCCAGCGCCGGCCGGTCGAGTTTCCGTGGAATCGTGGCGTCCATTCTATCCGGCTTTGCCGCCCTCGAGGACATGGTAGTTGCCGATGATTCTGGCAGGCGATCGCTTGACCGGCGTAGAACGCCGCTCCGCATGGTTTTGCGTGAACGCCTCGAAGGCCGCAAGCCCGGTCAGCGCGGATGTGTCATTTCCCTCGCCGACGACGTGGATGAATTCGCCGTCGTCGAGTTCGAGCACAAGATAGCGCACGCTCTGCGGCGCCGTCTCATTCAGCGCCTCGAACACTTTTGCCACCAGCGCTCGGTTCTCTTCAAGCCCGGTGTCTTTCACGCCGTAGCGAATGAGTTTGTAGCCCATTGTTCGTCTCCTGATTGGTTGACCTGAGCAGAAGACGTTTCGCGTTCCCGAAAAGATTCTCGGCTCGGCATGAATCTTTTCGGCCGCCCGGATCGTCTTCCACCTGTGAACCGCTACGCAGCACCATCAAGGAGCAGGAGAGACGACCATGCACATCCAGTTTGCTGAACTGCCGGTGTTCGACCAGGACCGCGCCAAGGCGTTCTACATCAGGCATCTCGCCTGCCAGGTCGCAGCCGACGAGAAGATGGGCGATAGCGGCTGGCGCTGGATCGAGCTGACATTTCCCGGCGCTGTCACCAACCTGCATTTCGTGAGGCGCGCCGACGACACGGCAGGCGCGGAGCCCGTGCTGGTGCTGGTCGACGAGAATGTCGAGGCCACGATCGCCGCTTTGAAGGCTGGCGGCGTCGAGATCATCACCGAACCGCAGGAGGCGCCCTGGCAGCCAGGCCGCACGGTGGCGGAATTTCGCGACAGCGAGGGCAACCGCATGGTGGTCGCCAGCCAATAAGCGACCGGCCGGAGAGCGAGCCTCTGAATTCTGACGCGGCCATTTGGACGGCTGGAGAGGGTGGTGAGTGGACGATGGCCTGTCATTCTGCAGCAACCCGACCAGGGCGCTGTCCTTCGTGATACTCGCGCCACGCCTGTCGCAGGATTTGCACTGAAGACGTGAGGAAGATGCCTGCCATCAGTGCCGCCACCGCCAGATCGGGCCATGCCGTCGATGTGCCCCACACACCCAATGCCGCTGCCATAACCACAACGTTTCCGATCGCATCATTGCGGGAGCAAAGCCAGACCGATCGCACATTCGCGTCGCCGTCCTTGTAGCGTCGGAGCAGGAGCACGGAACCAAGGTTTGCCGCTAGCGCAAGAAAGCCGATCGCACCCATTACCTCAGCGCTCGGAAGTCCAAGGACAAGGGTCTGATAGACGGTGGAGCCAAAGACCCAGACAGCCATAACGGAAAGCGAGAGGCCCTTGAACAGGGCGGCCGTCGCTCGTGTGCGCAGGCTTGCCCCGATCACGGCGAGGCTCAACCCGTAGGTGATGGTATCGGCGAAAAAATCTAGTGCATCCGCCGTCAACGCCTGCGAGCCCGCAAGCTGACCGGCCACCATCTCCGTCAGGAACATCGCCCCATTGATGCCGATGACTGTCCAGAGCATGCGCTTGTAGCGCGGGTCCATACCGTCAAAGATTGGCACGCGCCCAGAGCAGCAAGCCTTTTCGACCTCGTTGCGAGCGGCCGTCGTGCTCACTGGAAAGACCAACGGCGTCGGGACGCAGCAAGCGTTCGTTTCGTGATTGCAGCAATGGTCAGCCATGCGGCGCCTCCTTTTGTGCAGGCACCGTAGTCCCTATAGTGACTAGAGGTTCAAGAGGCTTTTTCATGGATTTTTCGATTGGCGAACTCGCGCGGCGCACCGAAGTGAAGGTGCCGACCATCCGCTACTATGAACAGATCGGCCTGTTGCCGCCGCCGCCTCGCACCGAAGGGCAGCAAAGGCGCTATGGCAAAAACGCCACGGCGCGACTTGCGTTCATCAAGCATGCGCGTGAACTTGGCTTCGATATCGAGGCAATCCGTGCGCTTCTGTCGCTGCAGGACAACCCAGATCAATCTTGCAGTGTTGCCGACAGGATCGCAAAAGCACGCCTTGCTGAAGTCGAGGAACGCATTGCCAGCCTCAACGCTCTACGAACGGAATTGCAGCGGATGGTCAAGGAATGCGCCTCTGGCCGGGTGGCTGAATGCCGCGTCATTGATACTTTGGCCGACAGTAGTCACGGGCATGGCCGCTTAGTTGAGACCTGATTGAGTGCAGTCTGCAAAGGTCGATTCCGGCCGGTGGATACGGGCCGCTTGTAGCGTCATTTTGCCCCCTGCCGTAATGCCCCAGCCACGGCGTCGAGGCGGCGTCAGATCGCACGGATGATGCCACCATCGACGCGAATGTTCTGACCGGTAATGTATCCGGCCCCTTCGGAGGCGAGGAAGGCAATCGTCGCGGCGATTTCATCGCTGGTGCCATAACGCTGCATCGGCACGCTGTCGCGGCGCTCCTCGGTGGCGGGAAGGCTGTCGATCCAGCCGGGAAGGACGTTGTTCATGCGAACGTTGTCGGCGGCGTATGTGTTGGCGAAGATCTTGGTGTAAGCGGCAAGCCCCGCCCGGAACACGGCCGAGGTCGGGAACATCGGGCTCGGTTCGACAACCCATGCCGTCGAGATGTTGATGATGGCGCCGGCTTTCTGCTTGACCATGTGCGGCGCGACGATGCGCGTCGGCCGGACGACGTTCATCAGGTAGATGTCGAGGCCGGTATGCCATTGGTCGTCGGTGATTTCGAGGATCGGCGCACGTGGCCCATGACCTCCGCTATTGACCAGGACATCTATGTGACCCCAGCGATCGAGCGTGAGATCCACGAGACGCTGCAGATCGTCGTTCGACTGGTTGGAGCCGGTCACGCCAAGCCCGCCAAGCTCCGTGGCCAACGCCTCGCCCTTGCCGGATGAGGACAGGATGGCGACCTTGAAGCCATCCCCCGCCAGACGCTTTGCAGCCGCAGCGCCCATGCCGCTGCCACCGGCAACGACAACAGCTACTTTTTCTACACTCATCGTAATCTTCCTTCTCGGGTGACAGGAATCTGAAAGCGATGTCTTCGAGGCTGAAGTAGTGATATAACCGGTTCTCCCGGCTGGTTCGAACCAGAAAGTCTGAAATCAACCTGTAGAAAAACTCCTGGATGCCCGAAGCCTTCCATAGCTTGCCGGCGCTCAATGCGCTTCGCGCCTTCGAAGCGTCCGCGCGCCATCTCAACTTCCGCATCGCAGCCGAAGAGCTGAACGTGACGCAGGGTGCTGTGGCGCAGCATATCCGCGGGCTGGAGACCGATCTGGGGGTAAAGCTGTTTGAGCGGCTGCCGCGCGGCCTCGCGCTCACGAGTGAGGGTCGCGCCTATGTGCCGAACATTCGCCGTGCCTTCGACCTGATTTCGGATGCAACCCTGCTGCTGCGCCCCGAGCCGGCCCGGCTGACGATCAGTGTGACCCCGAGCTTTGCCACCAAGTGGCTGATCCCGAAACTGCCGGAGTTCGTGGCGCACAACCCGCTTGTCGACCTGCGAATTCTGGCCAGCGAAAGCCTGTCGAGCTTCCAGGCCGACGGCGTCGACATCGCGGTCAGGCAAGGTCGCCCGCCCTTCGGCGCCGGCCTTCTCGTCGATCTCTTGTTTCCGCAACAGATCATCGCCGTGTGCTGCCCCTCCTTGCTGCCTGCTGGCGCGAGCGAAATCGCGCCGGCAGAAATCAAGGATCATGTGCTGCTCCACGATGCGCACAATCTGTGGCCGGAATTCATGGAAAAGGCCGTCGGCCTGAAGATGACGACGCAGCTAAGACGCATACGCTTCAATCAGACCGCCCTCGCGATAGAAGCTGCCGTCGCGGGCCAGGGCATCGCGCTTGCCAGCCGCTTTCTCGTCGCGGCCGATCTCGCCGCCGGCCGGCTGGTCCAGCCTCTCGGGGTGGAGATGCGCGGCACGCAGGATTTCTACGTCGTGGTTCCACGCAAGCAGCGACACCCCGAGCCGACGCAAGCCGTTCGGCAATGGCTGCTGAACGAGGGCGATGAGACACGGCTGTCGTCGTGAACACCAAGCCCCGATGTTCGAGAGACGCGCCTGACACGGCTCGCCCATGCCGAACCTCAGGTCTAAACGTCATGGCGCCGACAATCCTGCGTCGAACCGGCTGCGCGCCCGACATCGTGGCGCGGAGACATCACATGATCCGGAAAAGTTCCATCAAACAAGGAGATAGAGACCTATCTTGATCCTATTGTGCGGATCAAGCGCCTTGACACCTGAGCACGATCAGGAACCGGACATGATCTGCCAGACGGCAACGCCCGCAAGCGCTAGCCCGGCAACGCCTTCGAGGATTCGGGAAATGGTTTCGAGTGGCTTGCCGGCGAAGAAATCCACCAGACGTTTCCGAAACAGGATCGACAACACCGCGACGCAGGACAGCGTCAGCGCCACACCGACCATCATGGTGATCGCGAAGAGAATGCCGGCACCGGGAATGCCCCTGGACATCGCGAAGGTCATCACGAAAAGCGTCAGCGGGCACGGGATCAGACCTGCCATAACGCCGACTGCCTCGCCCTCATGCTTATGGTGACGGCCGTGGCTCAAAGCGCGCCAGAGCATCCAGACACCGATCAGGCCGAGCAGCCCACGACTGATATCCTCCAAAAGCGGAGCGCGGCCGACACTGCCCAAGGCGATGGAAACCAGTGGCAGCGAGAGGACCGCAATCAGAACGGCAATCATCACATGCGTGAACGACAGCGTGATCGATACGAGAAGGCCGCGCGGAACCTTTACATCCGAACCGGCAAGATATGTCGCCAGCACGGCCTTGCTATGACCCGGCGTCAGCGCATGGGCGGCGCCGAAGACGATGCCCATCGGTAGGAAAGACATGAACGCCAGCCAGTCGCCTCCCACCGAGAGCAGTTTGATCTGCGCGCCGACCGCCAGATAGATCGTTCGTTGGAACTCGATAAGGATTTGGAACATCAGCCGAGGGTAACAGAAACGAGCCGGTCGGAGCGACCGTTAGTGCCTGTGTTCGCTGTGACCATGCTCATGGGGATGATCCGCATCCGCTCTCGCCAATCTTATGTTGGCCGCCGCAAGCGCCGGCATGTGCTCGAACAGCTCGTCTTCCAGCGCCGTCGTGATCTTTCTCGCTTCGGAGACCGGCAGGCTTTCGTCGACGGCGATGGCAATGTCGGCGTGCAGCTTATGACCGATCCATCGCGCCCTGGCGTCGACGATGCGCACTCCCGGCACGTGCGCGGCAGCATGGTGGATTTCGCTGATGACATCAGGCTCTATGCCGTCGAGCATGCGGGTCAGCACCGAGCGGGCCGACTGCCAGACGATACCGAAGATCGCAAGTGTGATCAGCAGGCCGACGATCGGGTCGGCCAGCGGAAAACCGAGCCAGACGCCGAGCGCCCCGAACACCACGGCAAGGCTGGTCAGGCCGTCGGTGCGGGCATGATAGCCGTCGGCGATCAGCGCGGCGCTGTTGATTTCCCGGCCGACGCGGATGCGGAACACCGCAACGGCCTCATTGCCGAGAAAGCCGACAATGCCTGCCGCCGTCAGCCACCCAAGATGCGTCACCACGCGTGGATTTATCAAACGATCGATGGCCTGATAACCAGCGACGATGGCGCTGAACAGGATGATCCCGACGATGATGATCCCGGCCAGGTCCTCGACCCGGCCAAGGCCGTAGGGGAAGGTCGGCGACGGCTTGCGCCGGGCCAGTATGAACGCGATCCACAGCGGAATGGCGGTGGTGGCGTCGCCGATGTTGTGGATCGTGTCGGCCAGCAGCGCTACGCTGCCCGACAGCACCACCACGACCATCTGCATCGCCGCCGTGATTGCCAGGATGACGAACGACCATTTTATCGCCCAGATGCCCCGGTCCGTCGTCGTGATGGTCGCATCGATGACCCCGTGGGTGTGACCGTGCGAGCCGTGGCCGCCATGACCATGCGCCGCGTGATCGCGCGCCCCGAACCCAAACCAGTCGAGAATGCGCGCGCCGAGGCTGTTCACAGGTATTTGACTGCTCACAGGTATTTCGCCAGTTGCTTGAGTTCCGCCAGCGAGTTGCCGCCCGCTTCCGCGGTGCCCGTTTCCGCAGTATCGCTCAGGCAATGCTCGATATGATCGTGGATCAGTTCGCGCTTTGCGCTGCTGATGGCGCTTTCCACGGCATGAAGCTGCTGCGCCAGATCAACGCAAGGACGATGCGCCTCGAACATGGCCAGCACCGCCGCAAGGTGGCCTTGCGCGCGCTTCAGACGCTTCACGATATCGGGATGCGAACGGTGGATGCCTTCGGACATGCCTGCGTTCCTATCCTCCCCAGGGGGATACGGTCAATCTTTTTGCCGGTGAGGCTTCCCACTGATCGAAGAAAACCACCGGCCCGTCCAGCGACCTGCCACCCTCTTGCGGTTAGCCTGTCGGACCGGCCGGCCCGTATTATTTCGTGACCATGTCGCGCTGGAACCTTCCCTCGCACCACGCGTTCGGGGCGCTGTATTCGCCGTGCCTCATATTTAGGCAAACTTGGCGACGGGCGAATATCGGTGGGGAGGCAAGAGCATGGGTTGGGGAGGAGCATGTTGTCATGTCGAACCGAGAAATTGGAACGTCCCACACATTGGGGCTGCGCGTCGCTGATCTCAAAGCCAGGATGCAGAGCGCCCGGATTACCGAGCACGAGATGAAAACCTTTCAGAAGGTCGCCGCCGTCATGGGAGGAAGTGAAGGCTCCCTACGCCTCGATGCCGACGACCTGATTGCCGCGTCTTTCGTTGTCGAGATGCTGGACGACCCCAGGGCGAATTGACGATCGTGGCACCCCTGGCGATCAGCCAGGCACCACGTCAATCGCCAACCTCGAAAAAGAAGCGCCGTCGGCGAAGCATCTCCCCCTCGATTGGGGAGATGCCAAGTTTTGGCAAAGAGGGCAGGACAGAGGGGGCGCTGTCCCGCCAACCTTGCCATGATGTCCGGAGGCGCTCTTTCGCAACGAAGGCACGGCAGGCACTCATCGCCCCCAGCCGGGAAAGCGGTCTGGGCGCAGCCATTGCTGCGTCGGGTTGCCATCGCCGGAAAGCACCGCGTCCACCAGCCAGCGCGCCGTCGCCGGCGCGGCATGCATGCCGATCGAACCCATGCCGCCATGCACGAACAGGCCTTCGATGGCAGTCTTGCCGGCAACCGGCAGACCGTCGGAGAGCATCGGCCGGTTGCCGGGATAGACGTTGCTCACCCGCGGCGAGCCAAGACCGGGCAGCATGCGCAGCGTGCGGCTGGCGATCCGGCTCGCCATATCGGTGTTGCGAACCAAGTCGTGAAAAGCCGGCTGGACCGATGCGCCGAGCCGCGCATCGCCGCCACGCATCGGATTGAGGCAGATGGCCTCGACGGCCGGCTGGTCGTCCCGCTGTTCGGCGACGTCGGCAAGGCCGGCGAGGCTCATCCGCTTTCCCAGTTCCTCCTGGTCCGGCCATGTCAGTTCCTCGACGATCCACGGCAGCTCGAAGTCGAGCTTGCCCAACTGGATCAGCCAGCCGCGGCCGGCTGTGAACGGCAGGCTAGGCAGCGGCCCGTCGCCGACGGTTCGCCGCAGCAGGTCCGACATCCACAGCCCGTTGGCGATGAAGACGAGATCGGCTGATATGATCCCCTGATCCGTCAGCACGCCCTGGACCTTGCCGCCCTTCGAGAAAATCTGGGCGACGCGAAGCCCTGTCCGGATCGCGGCACCGGCCTCGCGGGCAGCGTGGGCGAAGGCATGCGTCGCCCCCATCGGCTCCAGCGTCCAGGCGCGGCCGACGCTATAGCCGCCCGCCACCTTGAAGCCGATGCGCGGATGGTCCCGCGCGAGCTCCGCGCCGGTGACCTTCTCCATGGCGACACCGGCGGCCCGGTAGCGATCGGCGACAGTGCCGGCCGCCTCGAAGCTGGCCTCGTCTTCCGAGATGAGCAGGTGACCTATCGCCGAGAACTCGAAGGGCACCGCTCCTTGAGAAAGCTCCTCATAGATCGCCGTGCAGGCGTCGAGCATCTCGACCACTTGCGTCTGCGGGCCGCTGAGCAAGGTGCCGGTGTTGCGTCCCGACGATTCGGCGGCAATCACGGCCTGTTCGAGAACGACCGTTTTGACGCCTCTGGACGCCAACTCCCAGGCCAGCGTGCAACCGGCGATGCCACCGCCGATGACGACGGCGTCGACCGGTCTGTTATAGGAGCCCGGTTGCTTGGCTGAGCGGCCCGATGCGAGCGACATGGAGTTTCCCCCTGCGGATATATGGGATATCTGGATACTCGTATACGAGTATCCAGATATCCAGACAAGCTGCTTTCTGTTAGGCAGGGTCCAAGTGACAAGGAGAATCGAGTGAGCGGACTTGGCGAGGGCTTGATGCAGAAACCGCTGACGGTGGCCGAGCAGGTGGCGAATGTGCTGCGCGAATCGATCGCCGACGGCAGTCTGGCGGCCGGCACGCCACTGCGTCAGGACGATCTTGCCGAGCGCTTCGGCTTCAGCCGCATGCCGGTTCGCGATGCGCTTCGCCAGCTCGAAGCCGAAGGCATCGTTTCGATCCATCCGACCAAGGGCGCGCATGTCGCCAGGATGGACGCTGCCGAGATCCGGGAGATCTTTGCGGTCCGCGCATTGCTCGAAAGCGAAGCGCTGCGGCTCTCGGTGCCGAACCTCGGCAAGGAGAAGCTCGACGAGGCCGGCTATGTGCTCAACCAGATCGACGCCGAGCCGAATGTCGGCCGCTGGGGAACGCTGAACCGTGCCTTTCACCTGGCCCTTTACAGCGCCTGCGGCAACGCCCGTCTTCTTGGCCTCATCGAAGCCCACCACAATGCGGCCGATCGCTACGTTCGCGTTCTCCTGTCCAACCTCAACTATCGCAGCCGCTCGCAGACTGAGCACCGCGATCTGTTGACGACCTGCCGCCACCGCGATGCCGAGGCAGCCGTCCGCGTCTTGCGAAAGCACCTCAGCGAAGGCATGGAAACGCTTGCCAAGGCTGGAGATGGGCTGGCGGGAAAGTCCTGACCTTTGCCGCAACGACCACGCAAGACCATGACGCCACGATCGAACATCGGCCGGCCACGCCCCTCGCCTGGCGCCAGTCGTCCCCGAGCGAGTCCACCCGGCGTCAGCCTTTGCCGTGCGCTGTCGAAACTCGGCCTGTGCTCGCGCAAGCAGGCCGAGATCCTGGTCGCCGAAGGGCGCGTCCGGGTCGCCGGCAAGATCGTGCGCAACGGCTCGATGCGCGTCGATCCCGGCCGCGACCGCATCGAGGTCGACGGCAGCCGCGTCGTCGCCGAGCGCAAGGTCTATCTGATGATCAACAAGCCGCGCGGCCTGGTCACCACCCGCGACGACCCGCAGGACCGCGGCACCGTCTATGATTGCCTGGCAGAACTCGACCTGCCCTTCGTGTCGCCGGTCGGCCGTCTCGACAAGGCCAGCGAGGGCCTGCTTTTGATGACCAACGACACGCGCTTTGCCCAGCGCCTGCTCGACCCCGCCTCGCACGTCGCCAAGATCTATCACGTGCAGATCGGCGCCCTGCCCGACGAGGCCATGCTGGCGCGGCTGCGCGCCGGCGCCACGGTCGATGGCGAGGATTTGACGGCGCGGTCGATCGAAATCCTGCGCAGCGGCAGCAGCACCGCCTGGCTCGAAATCACCCTCGACGAGGGCCGCAACCGCCACATCCGCCGGCTGCTCGGCGCCTATGACGTGGAAGTGCTTCGCCTCGTGCGGGTGGCGATCGGTCCATTGCAGCTCGGCGACCTTGCCAAGGGCAAGGCACGCCACCTCAC
Source organism: Mesorhizobium sp. M6A.T.Cr.TU.017.01.1.1 (assembly GCF_004023115.1). Classification (NCBI taxonomy): domain Bacteria; kingdom Pseudomonadati; phylum Pseudomonadota; class Alphaproteobacteria; order Hyphomicrobiales; family Phyllobacteriaceae; genus Mesorhizobium; species Mesorhizobium sp. M6A.T.Cr.TU.017.01.1.1. The sequence goes on along the minus strand of NZ_RZTA01000001.1, from coordinate 91,514 downwards.
CGCCGAAGAGCTGGCGCTGCTTCAGGGCTGAGCGAAGACGCCTCGCTCTCCCTTCTCCCCTTGTGGGAGAAGGTGGCCGAGCGAAGCTCGGTCGGATGAGGGGTGTTCCAGCTTGGCACCAACAGCGATCCTTCCAACACCCCTCTTCCGTCTTGGCGCTACGCGCCAATCCACCTTCTCCCACAAGGGGAGAAGGGAAAGGGCAGCCCCGCCGCCCCCCCCAGCTTTCCCGCTACTCGGCCGGAACCGGGCTGAGGCCGGTATCGCCCATCGAGTGCGGCCTGGCTTCCTTGCGTGCCGAGGCACGGGCGAGAACGCTTTGCCGGTTGATCGATTTGCGCTCGGCATCGATGCGTTGGATCAGGATTTCCGCGCGTTCGATCGACCCGAGCAGGGCCAGGATCGTGCCACGCTCAGCAGCGCCAGCATTCGGTCCGAGCGCCAGCGTGCGGGCGCGCAGCTCCTCGACCTCCGGCAGATTGACGTGGCCGGCCGGCATCTGCGGGTTGGAGATGCCGTAAGTCGGCAAGATCTCCCGCAGCGAAACATCGAGCTTGCTCAACGCCACGTCGACGATGGCCTGCGCCGGGCCGCTGAACTTCTCGCGCCTGACGCGGCGTGCCACCTGATGCATCGATTCCGTCAAGGCAGCCGTGAAGTCGGCTTCCTCGATCAGGCTGGCGATCAGGTCGAGCTGGTCATAAGGCAAATCCTCCTTCATCAGTTCGGCGGTGTAGGCACGGATATCGCGGCTGAGAATGTCGGTTGCGAGATAGTGCTCGCCCGGATCCGACGGCGCCTTCTTGGACGAGCGTGCGATGTCGAGGAACATTGCGCCGGCCTCGAGGTGACGGGCCGTTTCCTGCTGAACGGCGGGAACGGCCTTGGCAAAATCGCCGGCCAGCTTGCGGTCGAGGAATCTCGGCGTCGAGAAATCCTCCGCGTCATCGGCATCCGTGTGGCCGACACGCGACAAAATCCGCTCGAACACACCGATGAACGGGAACAGCAACAATGTATTGAAGATGTTGAAGAAGGTCGAGTAGAGGCCGACCGCGACCGGCACCAGGGGGAAGGTCTCCTTGCCGTCGACGATCACCGGGATGGCGGGATCGCCGCCGAAGAACTGCATGGCCCATTCCAGGACCTGCATGGAGACGAAGAACAGCGGGATGGTGATGCACACGCCGATGATGTTGAACGAGATGTGCGCGTAAGCGGTCCGCTTGGCGTTCTTCGAAAGATTGAGCGAAGCCATCCACGAGGTGATCGTGGTGCCGAGATCGGCGCCGAGCGAGAAGGCGACGGCCGTCGTCCAGTCGAGAATGCCGGCGGCGCCAAGGCCCATCACAATGCCGATCGTCGCCGAGGACGAATGGATCATGGCGGTCACGCCGGCGGCGATGAACACGCATTTGAGAAGGTTGACATAGGAGTCGGCCGTCAGCGTTTGCAGCAGCGCCATGACTTCGGGCAGGTTGCGAAGCGGGCGCAGGCCGCCGGTCATCAGGTTGAGGCCATAGAAGATCAGCGCGAAGCCCATGCAGGCGAGCGCAATGTTCTTGACCTTTTCGCTTTTGGCGAAGCAGTAGACCAGCGAGAACACGCCGGCCAGGATCAATCCAAGCGGGCCGAGCGGCAGGGCGATGAGCCCGTTGCCGAGCGTGGTGCCGATATTGGCGCCCATGATCACGCTGATCGCCGGCCTCAAGGCGATGACGCCGGCATTGACCAGGCCGACGACCATGACGCTCATCGCCGTCGACGACTGGATGACGCCGGTGATCAGCGTTCCTGCCAGCACGCCCTTGATCGGCGTTCCGGCGGCCTTGGCGAGAAAGGCGCGCATCCGGTTGACCGAAAGCGCCTGGATGCCGTTTGCCATGAAGTCGAGGCCGAGCATGAAGATGCCCAACCCCCCGATCACCGGCACGAGGATGTCCTTGAAGATATCTATGTCCATGTCACGCAGTCCCCAACAAGCCGTTACCACGGCGCGATATGACGTTCAGTTCAGGTGCTGCGCGAGGCAGCCTGGCTCTTCAGCTCAGTTTCCGACGGGCGCTTGGCTCGCCCAGTATTGTTCGACCTGGTCGACGAGCGCCTTCGGCAGCGGCACATAGCCGAGCGCGGTGGCGTCGCCGGCGCCCTGCGCGAAGGCGAGCCGGAAAAGGTCGTGCACGCGGCGATAGCGATGTTCCGAACGGCCCGAGACCTGAACGACCGCGAACACAGCCGTGCTGATCGGATAGGCGGCATCTCCGTCTCGATCGGTCAGCGAAGCGAAGAAATCGGTCGTTTGCGCCCAGTCGATGGACGTCGCAGCAGCCTGCACGCCGTCGGGCTCCGGCTTGACGAACTTGCCGGATTTGTTCTCGATCAGTGCGTAGGAAAGGCTGGCGCGCTGCGCCTGGCCGGATTCGGCATAGGCGATCGCCCCCTTCGTGTCATGCACGGCTCGAATGAGGTTCTGCGTGCCTTCGGCATCGGCGCCGAGCGGCCACGAGATCAGTGTGTTGGCGCCGTACTTGCTCTTCCACTCGTCGCTGACCGCCGACAGATACTCCGTGAACACAAAAGTCGAGCCGGACCCATCCTTACGGTGAAGAACGCTGATCCTAAGATCGGGCAGCGTCAGATCCGGATTCGCCGCCTTGATCGCGGGATCGGACCATGACTGGATCTTGCCCAGATAGATGTCGGCCAGAAGCGGCCCCGTCAGGCGAAGGCTTCCCGGGCCAATGCCGTCGAGATTGATGACGACGGCGATGGCGCCCATCACGATCGGAAACTGTTGGCGGCCGGCTTTCCTGAGGTCGGCGGCGTTGATCGGCGCATCCGTCGCGGCAAAGTCCATGTCCGGCTGGTCGAGACGCAGGACGCCGGCGAGCGAGCCGACGATCTCATAGTCGACCTTCCAATCGGGCGAGATATAGTCGCCGCCATCTGCGCGGGCGCTCTCGTAGGCCGTTGCCCATTTGCCGATGATCGGGGCAGCCAGTGTCGATCCAGCGCCGCGAATAGGCTCAGCCTGCGCAGCGGCCCCGATCATCAAGGCAACAGCCAGCGCGATGGCGCCACTTGATCCCGTTATCTTCGGCCATTTGCGCCGAAGTGACGCAAAGCTTGCTGGAAACATCATGGCGATCCCCGACTATACTGCGCAAATAAAAATCTACTTTTCAGTCTTGGCAGATATCAACAGTCGTCCGCCCGGCGAACACACACCGGCCGAGAGACAACATTGCTCATCGTATGAACCTTGGTTAACAATTGGATGACAGAGATCTTGTGGGGCGAATCTTTTTTATTCGGATTTTCCGCGATCACTTGTCCCGCCCGTTCCTCGGACTCCTATGAAGAATTGGGGTCCGAAGGACTGGGCTCCAACGTTGCGCCTCGCGCTCACCCTTCTCCCCTTGTGGGAGAAGGTGTCGCCGAAGGCGACGGATGAGGGGTGTTCCAGCTTGGCAACGACGGCGCTCCGTCCAACACCCCTCAACCGTCTTGGCGCTGCGCGCCAATCCACCTTCTCCCACAAGGGGAGAAGGGGAGAAGGAAGTCTACGCAGCCCTACTTCGCGTCGTGGAAGATGATGCCGACGGTATGGCGCATGCCGGAGCGAAGCCTACTGACGCCGTGCCTGAGATTGACGCGGTAGCTGCCTTTGCTGCCCTGGACCGGACGATTGTGCACCGCGAAGGCGACCGCATCGCCCTGGCGCAACGGCACCACCTCGGCCCGGCTCTGCATGCGCGGGCGCTGTTCGGTCAGCACGAACTCGCCACCGGTGAAATCCTTGCCGGGTTCGGACAGCAGGATTGCCACCTGCAGCGGGAAGGCAAGATCGCCGTAGAGATCCTGATGCAGGCAGTTGAAGTCGCCGGTACCATATTGCAGCAGAAGCGGCGTCGGCCGTGTCTGGCCCTGCTCGTGGCATTGCTCGAGGAACGCGGCGTGCTCGTCCGGGTAGCGCTGGGCGATGCTCATGCGCTGGTTCCAGTCATTGGCGACCGCGGCGAGGCGCGGATAGAGCGCGGTGCGCAAGCCGCCGATCAGCTCGGGCAAGGGATAGCGGAAATAGCGGTACTCGCCCTTGCCGAAGCCGTGCCGCGCCATGTGGACATGGCTGCGGAAATGGCTCTCGTCCGGGTAAAGCCCGGCGACCTCCCGGCATTCTTGCGGCGTCAGCAGCTTTTCCATCACCGCGCAGCCATAGCCGCTCATCTCCCCGGCCAACGCCTGCCAATCATATGCGGCGACGCGCGTCTCCGCCGATCGGACCGCTGCCCTCGAACCTATCGAATGAATGGTCATGGCTTTGCCTCCTCTGGCTTCGTCCTGCCCATCAGATGGGTGAAACAGCGCGAGCAAACCACCCGTTTCCTGCCCACAGGTTACGCACAGAGTTGAAGCTGCCGATCTCCCCCGCAAGGGGGGAGATCGCCAATCCCCATTGCGCCGCAGCTTCACCCGCCGCGAAGTGTCATGGATTTCGGCAAAATCCAGCCCATATCCTTGATATGGAGCTTTGAGCGTGAAACTCGCGCGTGTAGCCCTGATTGCCGCGGCTTTTGTAGCCGCTGTGTTCGTTTGTATTTCTTCCGCAACCGGAGAGGCGAACGGCCAGGAGAGGATTGCGCTGCGCGTCGAGATAGACGGCGCCATCGGTCCGGCGAGCGCCATGCAGCTCGAGGAAGCGCTGGCGGTAGCCGCGCAGCGGAACGCCGAGGTTCTCATCCTGCAGATGAACACGCCCGGCGGGTTGGTCACCAGCATGCGCGAGATCATCGCCGATATGCTCGCCTCGCCGGTTCCCGTCATCGGCTATGTCGCGCCCGCCGGCGGTCATGCGGCGAGCGCCGGAACCTACATCCTCTACGCAACCCATGTGGCGGCGATGGCGCCCGGCACCAATCTGGGTGCGGCAACGCCGATCGAGATGGGCGGACCGCTGCCATCCTTTCCCGGTGGCGACGACAAGAACAATGGCCCAGGAGCCGGCAAAGACCAGAAGAACCCGCCAGCGGGCGATGCGATGATCGCCAAGGCGACGAACGACGCGGTTGCGTTGATCCGCAGCCTGGCTGAACTGCGCGGGCGCAATGCCGAATGGGGTGAAAAGGCCGTGCGCGAGGCTGCCAGCCTGTCGGCCACCGCGGCGCTGCAGGAGCATGTCGTCGACTTCGTCGCCCGCGACACGACCGAGCTGCTTCAGCTGGCTGACGGCCGCACGGTGGAAATGGCCGGCAGGAAAGAGGTGCTGGCGACGAAAGGGCTGCCGGTTGAAACGCTGGAGCCCGGCTGGCTCATCCGGCTTCTCGCTGTCATCACCGACCCGAACATCGCCGTGATCCTGATGCTGATCGGCGTTTATGGCCTCGTCTTCGAGTTCACGAGCCCGGGCGCGGTCGCGCCCGGCGTGATTGGCACGATCTGCCTTCTGCTCGGACTCTATGCGCTCAATCTCCTGCCGATCAGCTATGCCGGCCTTGCCTTGATGCTGCTTGGCATCATCTTCCTCGTCGTCGAGGCCTTCAACCCCACAGTGGTGCTTGGGCTGGGAGGCGTGGCTGCCTTTCTGCTGGGCGCTGCCATGCTGCTCAGGATCGAGGGGCCCGGCTTCGAGATGTCGTGGGCCGTCATCGGCACCGCCGCCGCCCTGACGCTCGGCCTGGCGCTGTTGACCGGCAGCTATCTGTGGGCGGCCCGCAAGAACGCTCCGCGTGTTGGCGCACAGGCCATGCAAGGGCTGCCGGCCAAGGTCCTCGACTGGGAGGGCAGCGAGGGTCACGTGCTCGCCCGGGGCGAGCGCTGGCGGGCGATGGCCGACGAACCCTTTGCAGTCGGCGACAGCGTCGAGGTGGCTGATGTCAGGGGTCTCGTGCTGACGATACGGCGCCGCAATGTGCGAAGCGATGGAGCAAGGCAATGATCATCGGTTATGTGGCCTACCTGGTAGCAGCGCTCGTCGTGCTCATGTTCCTGTCCGCGGCCGTTCGCATCCTGAGGGAGTATCAGCGCGGCGTGGTCTTCACGCTCGGCCGCTTCACCGGAGTCAAAGGTCCCGGCCTGATTATCCTCATCCCCTTCGTGCAGCAGATGGTGCGGGTCGATTTGCGGGTGGTGGTTCAGGATGTTCCGCCGCAGGACGTGATCTCGCGCGACAACGTCTCGGTGAAGGTCAACGCTGTGCTGTATTTTCGTATCGTCGACGCCGAGCGGGCGGTGATCCAGGTCGAGGACTTCATGGCCGCGACCAACCAGTTGGCACAGACCACATTGCGCTCGGTGCTCGGCAAGCATGAGCTCGATGAAATGCTGGCCGAGCGTGACAAGCTCAACAGCGATATCCAGGAGATCCTCGATCAGCGGACCGATGCCTGGGGCATCAAGGTCTCTGATGTCGAGATCAAGCATGTTGACCTCAACGAGAACATGGTCCGCGCCATCGCCAAGCAGGCCGAGGCCGAACGGCTGCGGCGTGCCAAAGTGATCAATGCCGACGGCGAACAACAGGCGGCGGCAAAACTCGTCGAGGCCGGCAAGATGCTGTCCGAGGCACCGCAGGCCATGCAGCTGCGCTATTTCGAGGCGCTCCACGACATCGCCGGCGAGCGCTCGTCGACGGTCGTGTTTCCGGTGCCGATGGATCTGCTCGCTCATTTCATCAAGCAGCAAGGTGGAGGCGGAGGCGGCTGAGCGCGTAATCTCCCCCCTCGAGGGGGAGATGGCCGCGAAGCGGCCAGAGGGGGGTCGTCTCACATAGATCGCCAACCCCTTCCTCTACGAGAGACGGCGCTGACGCTCCACGCGCGGCGACCCCCTCTGTCGCCTTCGGCGACATCTCCCCCTCAAGGGGGGAGATTAGCACCCTCTCCGCCACGGCGGCTCCGGGGCGAATCGTTTGCCGATCCAGTCGGCGAAGGCGCGCGTCTTGGCCGCTTGCCCCTTGGCTGAAGGCATCACGATATAGACCGCGCCCTCGTCGGCGAGCGTCCAGTCCTCCAGAACAGGCACCAGCCGTCCGTCGGCGAGTTCGCGTCCGACCAGCCAATCCGTGCTCATCATCAGCCCGACGCCCTGCACGGCGGCTTCGACCAGCACCTCGGCATCATCGGTGACCAGCGGCCCGGAAACCTCGATACGGACGCGACGGCCCGTGCTGTCGGTCATCTCCCAGGCGGGAAAGGTCTGGAACCCGGTGAAACCCAAGCAAGCATGCTCGACAAGCGCCTGCGGCGTGGCCGGCGTGCCCGCGCGAGCAAGGTAGGACGGTGCGGCGCACAGCAGCCGGCGCCGCGTCGCCACCTTGCGCGCCACCAGGCGCGAATCCTCCAGCGCGCCGAGACGGACGGCGACATCGAAATTCTCGGCGACGAGATCGACGAAACGGTTGGAAAACTCGGCCTCGATGCGGACGTCGGGAAATTCGGCGAGAAATTCTGGCAGCAACGGTCCGATCCACATGCGCCCGAACGATCCGGGCAGCGCCAGCCGCAACACGCCGCGCGGCCCGCCGCCGGCATGCGCCGACGCAGCAGCCTCGGCTTCGTCGACCGCGGCCAGGATGGCGCGGACGCGGACGAGGAACTCGGCTCCGGCCTCGGTCAGCGATACGCTGCGCGTCGTCCGGTGCAGCAACCGCACGCCGAGCCGCTCTTCCAGCGAAGCGAGGCGCCGCGACAGGATCGTCGCGTCGCGTCCGACGCGCGCCGCCGCTTTGGTGAAGGAGCGCGCCTCGGCGATCGCCGCAAAGGCGGCCATTTCGGCGAGTGCTGCCGGCTCATTAGATTGCTGCATCATACGCAGAACTCAAATGCAAAAGCCAAGGATTATGCAGGAATAGCGCAGCAGCTAGTTTCACTCAATCCCCATCAACCGGGCCATCGAACGGAGTGAGACCATGAAAGCCATCGAACTGACTGCACCCCGACTGGACGCCTTTCGCGCGGCAACCGTTGCCACACCTGAACCGCAACGCGGCGAAGTGCTGATCCGCCTGCGCGCCGCGAGCCTCAATTTCGTCGATGTCGCGGTGGCGAGCGGCAATTATCCAGGTCCCAGCTTTCCGCTCATTCCGGTCGTCGACGGCGCCGGCGAGATCGTTGGCATCGGCGAGGGCGTGTCGAGGCTCGCCGTTAACGACCGCGTCATCGCTCATGCAAAACCGCGCTGGATCGGCGGCCGTCCGCGCCCCTACGAGACGACCGAGATGCGCGGCGTGACGCTGCCCGGATCGCTCGCCGAATATGTCGCGCTGCCGGCCAATGCCGTGGTGCCGGTGCCGGCGCATCTGTCCTTCGAAGCGGCGGCGACGCTGCCGATCGCCGGCACCACCGCGTGGAACGCGATCCGCGCCGCCGATGTCGGGCCGGGGTCGGTCGTCGTCCTGCTCGGCACTGGCGGTGTCTCGATCCTGACCCTGCAGCTTGCCAAGGCGGCCGGCGCCACCGTCGTCATCACCTCGTCGTCGGACGACAAGCTGGAGCGCGCCAAGGCACTCGGCGCCGATCATCTGATCAACTACCGCACGACGCCGGACTGGGACGCCAAAGTGCTCGAATTGACCGACGGCATCGGCGCCGACCTGATCGTCGAGACCGGCGGATCGGCCACGTTCGCCCGCTCGATCAACGCCGCCGCTTCGGGCGGCACGGTGTTCACCATCGGCTTCGTCACCGGCACCGAGGCCACCGCAAACCTGCTGCCGATCATCGTCAAGGCGCTCAAGGTGGTGGGCAACAATACCGGTTCGGTATCCGACCTGCGCGACGCCGCCCGCGCCATCGCCGCTGCCCGTATCGAGCCGGTCATCGACACGCTGTACAGCCAGGACCAGGCAGCCGAAGCCTACGCACACATGGCGGCCGGCGGCCGGCATTTCGGCAAGCTTGCCTTCACACTGTCGTGGTGAGTCTGGACAGGGCGCCGTAGTTGAAGCTGCCAATCTCCCCACGACGGGGAGATCGACAACTTCACGGCCTCCCCTAAATCAGCTTCTCCAGCGTGATCGGCAGATCCCGCACCCGTTTGCCGGTGGCGTGGAACACCGCGTTGGCGATCGCCGGCGCCACGCCGACGATGCCCAGTTCGCCAACGCCCTTGCCACCGAGCAGCGAGGAATGCAGGTCGGGGATGCCGACCGAGATCACCTCGATGTCGGGGATGTCGGCATTGGTCGCGATGAGATAGTCGGCCAGATTGTTGTTGACGATGCGGCCATGGCGGCGGTCGACGATGCCTTCTTCCAGCAACGCCTGGCCGATGCCCATGATGATGCCGCCCTTCCATTGGCTTTCGGCGAGCTTGGGATTGTAGAGCCGGCCCGAATCCAAAGCCGACACCACGCGCGACACGCGGACCGTGCCAAAGTCCTCGTCGACGCGCACCTCGATGAAATGCGCGCACCAGCTGTGGCGGGAATAGTCGCCCTCGGTATGCGGCAGCGCCATCGTTATGGTCGTATTGTTCTTGTAGCGATCCTCCGCCGTCCAAGTGGCCGGCGTGGTATCGCCCATCGCCTCGATCTGCTCGCGTCTGACGCTGCCGAGCAGCTCGGCGATCGAGACATCAGGGCCATCGCCGCGCGGCGACTTTATGCGGCCATTGGCGACCACCAGCGTGTTGGCCTGCAGGGCATGGAACGGCGAATTTGGATCGCTGATCGCCAGCCCGACCAGCTCATCGAGCGCGGCAGTCGCCGCCTTGTGCACCGCGCCCGTCATCACGCCGGCCAGCCGCGACCCGCCGGTGACGCCGGCGCGGGCGTAGCGCGAGTCACCCAGCTTCACCACGACGTTCTCAGCCGGCACGCCCACCACTTCGGCGGCAGTCTGCGCCAGGATCGTATAGGTGCCCTGCCCCATGTCGATGCTCGAGCTTTCGACCTCGACGGAGCCGTCGGTGAGGATGCGCACCATCGCCTCGCCATAGGCGCGCCGCACCGGATAGGTGCCGGCGGCAACACCCCAGCCGATCAGCTGGTTGCCGTCGCGCATCGAGCGCGGCTCGGGGCTGCGCCTCGACCAGCCGAAGGCCTCGGCTCCGGCGGCGAAGGCCTCGCGCAGTTGTCGTGTCGACCATTGCTTTTTCGCCTCCGGATCCTGCTCGGCATAGTTCCTGAGCCGGATTTCCAGCGGATCGATGCCGACCTCATAGGCGAGCTCGTCGATCGCGCTTTCGATGCCGAAGGCGCTCGGGTTCTCGCCCGGCGCGCGCAAAGCGCCCGGCATCACGGTGTTGACCCGAACGACATTCTGCCGCGACGAGAAATTCGGCGTCGCATACATGATCGAGGTGACCGAACCGAGCGGCTCGACCCACATGCCGTCGACCGAGGTCTCGTTGACGCCGCGATGCACGATCGACTGGATCCGTCCCTCTGCGTCGGCACCGAGCGCCACCGTCTGGCGCGTTGCCGCCCGTCCGCCATAGGCGGTGAAGGTCTGCGGCCTGGTGACCGCCAGTTTCACCGGCCGTCCCAGCATCTTCGCGGCCATCGCCGCCACCGCGCCGTGGCCGTAGGCGAATGCCTTGGAGCCGAAGCCGCCGCCGATATAGGGCGCGACCAGACGCACATTCTCGAACGGCACGCCGAACCATTCGGCATAGGTCCGCGCCATGCCGTCGAGCCACTGGCTGGGCTCCCACACCGTCAGCCGGTCGCCTTGCCAATGCGCGATCAGGCCATGCGGCTCCATCGGCGCCTGGTATTCGCGCGGCGTGTTGTAGGCGGCGCAGATGCGCACCGGGGCGGCGGTGAAAGCCGCTTGCGCATCGCCCCATTCCTTGGTCATCGTGTCGACCGGAATGCCGTCGCCGGCCTTTGGATCGTCGAGATCAACGATGGCCGGCGTCTCGTCATAGCTGACCTTGACCAGCGCCGCGGCCGCGACCGCCTGCTCGAAACTCTCGGCAACCACCGCCGCGACATGCTGGCCGCTGAAGGTGATGTCGCGCGCCAGCGGGCAATAGGGAACATCCGGCGGCGGCGTGCCCAGCCAGTCCGTCGCGGTGTTGAGGCGCAACACATTGTCCGGCGTCAGCACCAGAAGCACGCCGGGTGCGCTTTCAGCGGCGGCGGTGTCGATCGACCGCACCTTGCCGGCCGCAATCGTGCTCTCGACGAGAACGGCGTGGCTGAGCCCTTCGAGCTGCTGCTCGACCGCGTATTTTGCGGCACCGGTGATCTTGGCCGGGCCATCGACGCGCGACAGCCGCCCGCCCACTGCCTCTGCAAAGATGGCGCCGTCCGATGCGTCGCCCCTCTTCGATTCACTTTGTCGGGTTCTGATCTCGTGAACGGTCATGCCGTTTCTCCAACTTTAAGGATGGCGCGGGCGACGACGCGCGGCGCCAGTTCGATCTTGTAATGGTTGGCGCCGTGGTCGACGGCGCCCTCGATGGCGAGCAGGCTGGCTTGCTTGACGATATCAGCCTCCAGCAACTTGCCTTTCAGCGCCTCTTCCACGGCGCGTGCCCGCCACGGCTTGGTGGCGACACCGCCAAGCGCCACACGCAAATCTCTGATCGTGCGGCCGTCGGCCTCGAATTCGACGCCGACAGCAGCGCTCGCCGCGGCAAATTCGTATGACTGGCGGTCACGGACTTTCAGATAGGTCGAACGTCCCGCAGCGGCGGAAGCAGGAATGCTGATCGCGGTGATCACCTCGCCTGGCTCGATCGCATTCTCTCTGTCGGGCGTAGCGCCCGGCAGGAGAAAAAAGTCGTCGGCCGCGACCTGGCGGTCGCCGACATGGACTGTTGCGTCGAAGGCGACCAGCGCCGTCGCCAGATCGCCCGGATAGGTGGCGATGCAGGCCTCGCTGGTGCCGAGCACGGCATGGCCGCGGGTGACGCCGCCGATCGCCGAGCAGCCGCTGCCGGGCGTGCGCTTGTTGCAGGCGGGAAAATTCGCCGGATCGCGGAAATACGGGCAACGCGTGCGCTGCATCAGATTGCCGCCGATGGTCGCCATATTGCGGAGCTGCGCCGAGGCCGCCTGCCACAGCGCTTCCGAGACAGCGGGGAACCGGCTTTTTATCTCGGCATGGTCGGCGACGCTGCTCATCCTGGCCAGCGCGCCGATGGTGATGCCCCGGTCATCGAGCGTGATCGTATCCAGTCCCTTGAGATGGCTGATGTCGACCACGGTTTCGGGTTCGGTGACGCCGCATTTGGCGAGATCGATGAGGGTGGTGCCACCGGCGAGCAGCATGGCGCCGGGCAGCGCCGCCGCCTGGCGTGCCGCATCGACGGAATTGGCGCGCAGATACGAAAAATCCCTCATGACGCGGTCTCCATGGATGACGCAACCTCCAGTGCCGCCTGGCGCACGGCGGCGACAATGTGCGGATAGGCGCCGCAGCGGCAGAGATTGCCGGCCATGTATTCGCGGATCTCGTCATCCGAACCGGCATGGCCTTCGCGGATGCAGGCGACAGCCGACATGATCTGGCCCGGCGTGCAGTAACCGCACTGGAAGGCGTCCTGTTCGAGGAAGGCGGCCTGGACCGCGTGCAGCGTGCCGTCGCCGTCAGTAAGCCCTTCGATTGATGTGACCGCCCTGCCCTGGGCCTGGGCGGCAAGCGTCAGGCAGGCCAGCACGCGCCGGCCGTCGATATGCACGGTGCAGGCGCCGCACTGGCCCTGGTCGCAGCCTTTCTTGGTGCCGGTCAGGCCGAGATGATCGCGCAAGGCGTCGAGCAGCGTGACGCGCGGCTCGACCTCCAGTTCATGGCGATGTCCGTTGATCTGAAGTTGGATGGGAATTCGGGTTTTGCTTGTCATAGGGCGTCTGGCTCCAGTTTGCTTGACGCGGAAGGGAATGATCTGATGCCCGGCCGGCGAGCGGCAAGGTCACCAGGTGGCTAGGTCTCTGTTCACGGGAAGATTGGCGGCTCCTTGGCGATTGGCGAAAGCGGCGGAGCGCATAATCTCCCCCCTTGAGGGGGAGATGGCTGCGAAGCGGCCAGAGGGGGTCGCCTCGCATAGAGCGCCAACCTCCATCTGCCGCAGGAGGCCGCGCCCGGTCGAACCGACCCCCTCTGTCGCCTTCGGCGACATCTCCCCCTCGAGGGGGGAGATCACGCTTTTGCCGGCTTGCAAGCTTTCAACACGTGACATACCGGTTCCCCTGATTATATGATAAGGGTGCTCCACTAAAACGGAGGCGCCTCCGTTTATTACGTGGGGGTTGAACCGGTCGGGTTCAAGCCCCGTATTCGAGAGTGGAGAAAAAATTGGCTTCGCAGCCGCCCGCAACCGCCAAAGACAAGCCCGACGTGACAGCGGCAAAACCGTTGCGCGCCGATGCGCAGCGCAACCGCGACGCGCTGGTCGAGGTTGCAGCAGTGGCCTTTGCCGCGCACGGCGTCGATGCCTCGCTGGAGGAGATCGCGCGCCAGGCCGGCGTCGGCATCGGCACGCTCTACCGGCATTTTCCGACGCGCGAGCATCTGGTCGAGGTGGTCTACCGGCGCGAGGTGGAAAGCCTGTGCCACGCCGCCGACGAGCTTGCTCTTCACCATCCGCCCGACGTCGCGCTGGAACAATGGATGCAGCGCTTCGTCGACTACATCGCCACCAAGCGCGGATTGGCGACAAGCCTGCGCATCCTGCTCAACACCAATTCAACCCTGTTCTCGGACATGTCCAGCCGGGTGTCACTTGCTTTGCGGCGGCTGATCGAAGCGGCGGTGGCCGACGGCTCGATCCGCGGCGACGTCGACGCCTCCGACGTGCTGCACGCGCTGGGCGGCATCTATTCGGCCCCCGACACCGAGGACTGGCGCGACCGCTCGCGCCGGCTGGTGTCGCTCTTGATGGACGGATTGAGGTTTAGGGCTGGCAGGCCGGCGAAGGACAGCCGGTGAAGGCTGGGCCGCCGAAAGCGCGGCGCTGGGACGAAGTCCGCTTTGCGCCGGCAGCTGCCTCACCCAAGGGTTATAGCCAAGGGTTATAGATAGTCGCGGACAAACATGCCCGCGCTGTGAAGAGCGCGCCTACCGGCACTCAACCCCGCATTCCAAACCGGCCAAGCGTGAATCATATGCGGCCAAATTTCGAGACGTGCTTTGACGTCAGCCGCGCCAGCGGCTTCCGCGAGCCGAGTTGCGTCCGACAACAGCGTCTCGGCCGAACCGACTTGTATCAGCATTGGGGGAAATCCGCTCAGATCGGCGAACAACGGCGAGATCAGGGGATCGCGCCGACCAACGCCATGGGGAACATAGGCGGTTGCCAGTTCCTCCAGATACGCCCGGTGGATGATAGGGTCGATCGCGTCCTTGGTTGATAGTGTCGCGCCGGACATCGAAAGGTCCGTCCACGGCGAAACCAACCAAAGACATCGCGGCAACCGCTCCCCTGCCGCGCACAATATACTAACCAAGCACAGGGTGAGGTTGCCGCCCGCGCTGTCTCCGCCAACCACGATGCGATCCGGCGCGATGCCTTGCCGGCTCAGAAAGCGCCATGCGGTGAGCGCGTCTTCATGTTGCGCAGGGAAAGGATGTTCCGGTGCGCGTCGATAATCGATCGCGAGGGTGCGCATTCCCATTGCTCGACCTGCCTCGGTCACCATTCGACGATGACTTTTGAGAGAACCGGAGCAGTAGCCACCACCGTGGAAAAAGAGCAGAACCTTATCCCTGTCGCTCTCAGGCGCGAGGGACCACTCTCCCTCGAGGCCATCGAAAACCGCATCCTCGCACCGGATGTCGTCCGCAATCGGCCACACCGAACCAACCTCGTCGAGCCGTGCCCGGCGTTCGTCCCAGCTCACCGGTCGTGGCTTTGACGTCAACAAACTGCGGACGGCGTTGATCTCCGTCAGATCGAGGTGTTCGTCCACATCGCTCATTTTGCTTCCCTAGCCTCATCAAGCGTAGAAACCGGCGGACGGCAGCAGCCACAGGTCATCCATAAAGCGCCAAAGCCAGCGCTGGGAATTTTTCGTTACAATTGAATACACGGGACGACAGGTCGCCCGTAAACCCGCTCGTCGTCTTTTAGCACTGACCCACCTTTTAGCACTGCCCCCCGCACATGGTCGAATATCTCCATCTGATATTTGGCCGCTTCGGGCACAAAGCTGTCCTTCAAGATGAAAGATAGTACTCGGGCGGCGCGCGACAGGCTGGTGTTCGAAAGCGACGCCTAAGGGCGTCTAATCGAAACGCCAGCCTGTCGCCTTGCGCGGACGGCCGGTGCGGTTCGCCGAAGACATCATCGGCTCAAGGCTTGGATCGTCGATATTGCCGAAATCGGGCAAGCCATACTTGCACGCCCGGGGATGTGCAGGTGCTGCCCCCTTAGTCAATCTCATTCCAAGCTGCCCTTCACACAGCCTGGATAGGCTCTATCTGCATCTGGAGTCCAAATACTGGAGGACAGCACAATGAAGCACGTTCTCGCATTTGCACTCTTCGTCGGCGCCGGATCGCTGTTTGCCACGGCAGCCTATGCCGAACCGCCGGACCATGCCCGCAACGATGACGCATCGCTCCATCCCGGTCATCAAGGGCACCTGTCGAGCGGCCGCGAATACCCAGGAAGACCTGCCACTGAGTTTCACGAGAGCCTAGAGGCGGAAGGAGAGCCGAGCTTTCCGACCGGTCCGGGTGGGTGGGCCGAGCAACAGAGCGACGGCGCTAACGCCCAGCGTGGCAGCGCCGACGCAACGGCCGAGGGCAGGTAAACACAGGTCCTGACGGGTAAATCGCAGCAACGCCCGGTGCATGCACCGGGCATGATCCCGATAGCGGGAGAGCAGGAAGAAAATGACTGCGGCATGGACCGCAGGTCCATGAGGCCTAAACGGTGCTGATCGTTGATCGTGCGAAGATGATCGATGACCGGCTGACAGTCGTGCATGAGAGCCGCGCGCTTGCCGCGCCGAGATGACATCCTCAAGCTCGCCTGAATGCGGCTGCTGCCCTTATTCGATGCCTCTTGGCGTTTCGGTCTAAGAGACTGAGATCCGCCTTCCAGCTGACTTCCCGCGCCGATTAATAGGTCAATCGGAAAGAGCGCCGAGCGCCATTGCCCGACGTTGGCAGTCAGCGTCGCGGGTGTCGCGATCCGCCGCGTCACTCGCAAGACCTTCCTGCGGCAGTGCCAATGGCTTTCCCAGACTGCAAAGGTATAGTGCTCGAAACTGGCGGGGTGGTGTGATGTCGACCATACTTGTGACTGGGGCAACAGGTGGGATCGGGCAAGCAATCTGCGAGCGCCTTGCGGCCAGTGGCACTCGGCTGATGCTAGCGGCCCGTAATCAGGTGCGACTTGAGTCGCTGGTTTCGAGCCTGCCTGCACCAGCCGACGGTTCGCATGAGGCCATACCGGTTGATATGGCATCCGATGCCGCATTGGTCGAGTTCGATCGACACCTCGCCACCTCCGCCCTGAAGCTTGATGGGGTGGTTCTTATGCCGCCCCAACCGCATTCGTCCGCTGACCCTATGCCCGAGCCAGAGGTCTGGCGAACACTGTTTCAGACAAGCTTCATTGGGCCGTTGTCCCTGTTGAAGTCGGCTATCGCTCGGATGGAACCGGCCCCCGAAGCAGGCCGTCGCTGCAAGGTCGTGATCATTTCCGGCATTTCTTCGGCTCAGGTTCTTAGCCACTATGCAACCGCCAACGTCATCCGCACCGCTTGGCTTGGAGAAGCGAAGACGCTTGCCTTTGCGCTGGGCGAAAGAGGTATTCATGTGAACACTCTTTCACTCGGCGGCACGCTGTCGCCCTGGTATCGGGATGCGATTGGCAGGCGTGCGCTAGATGCCGGCGTGACCTTTGAACAAAGGATTGCGGTCGAGACCGACAATATCCCACTCAAAAAGTATGGGACGCCGTCTGAAGTTGCCGTCGTCGTCGAGGGCCTATTGTCGCCCCTCACTGATCACATGACAGGTTTGAACATTCTACACGATGGCGGCTTCACTCGGGCATATTGAGGACGCCCTCAGCGCGATTGCGGGCTGACCTTCCATCTTGTCCGTGGTTGCCTGATCTGCCGTTTATTTGTCGTGCAACGCTCCCCTTTCACCGATTGCTGACGTTGAGCGCAACGGAGCTGAAGGTCGTTTTGGGGTCATTTTCCGGATGTTGACGCCCCTATGAACATGTAGGTGTTGAGGCCGAATGGTATTAGTCTGCGCGGTCTGGGGCTTCAGGGACGCGGCAAAGGGATGGATTTCAACTCAGGCCAAGGCTATTTCCTCATCGGCGGCCTCATCCTGGTCGGTGCCGGGCTCCTGATCCTTTCGCTGATCGTCAATATTCGTGTGGCACAAAGCGTGCGCCACGACATGCGCCATCGTGAAAAGCTGCTGGAATATTATCGCAACATCTTTTCCCAGCTCGGCGTGATCCTGATCGGCATTGGCGTTTCCTTGTTCATCTTCTTTTTTCAGCAGAATTATCAGGACCAGCGCAAACGCGAAACGGAACTCCAGCTGGTTCTCGCCAAACTGGCCGCGCGCATTGCTCGCGGCGCCGCCGTGGTCGAATACCTCGGCGAATTCGATGCGCTGCTGGACGATGGCGGGCCCTACGTCAGCCCGGAACTCGGTGGAATGAACACCGCGATCAGCGCACACGGGGCGGAACTCGGCAAGCAGGTCGCCAGTATCCTTTTGGTTGAACGCGACGTTGAGGTTCAAGCGTTCGAGATCCTGAATTTGTCGCGCGATTTCGAAGCATCGTTCGTCGTCAACGAACTCGATCCCGCGCTGTGGTTCAACATCGTCCGAGATGAGAGCGAGATCAAATATGCGACCACGCAGCTCGCCCTCGACTACAAGGACCTGCAGGATGCGATCGGCGGAGAACCGATCGAGGTTGCGATTGCAAATCCTGAAAAGCAGCGAAGGATCAAGCAGGAGGTGCTCGACATCTTTTATGATGCCGACCTCTTGCGCCAGCGCAGCAGGAGACTTCTCGGCCGTGCGTGCTGGCTTTTCAGCGAGGGGCGGAACTTCGTCAACCTTGGACCGGTCAACGAGATCGAAGCCGATGCCAAGTCGCACCAGGAGTGGATCGACCGGTCGAAACCCTTCCTGACGCAGTTGAAATCGGGAAGCGGCGATTGCTTCAAATTGCTCCAGTTCAGCCCGGCACCCTGAGTTGAGACCAGCGTCTTGAGTTGGTCAAAACTCGATCAGCTGGCTGCCGCCAATCCAACGAACATCGATAACTATTGGAGCCCGAGAAAATGATCTCAGCCGAATACTGCCGACTTATGGCCCGTTACAACACTTGGCAGAATACCTCTTTGGTAACTGCCGCTGATGGGCTCACGAATGTGGATCGCTGGAAGGCTCGAGGTGCGTTCTTCCAATCAATCGCAGCTACGTTGAACCATCTTTATTGGGCTGATGCCCTGATTCTACAGCGAATAAAGGGGAACGAGCGCCCAGAGGAAACCATCAAGCACTCCCTCACAAGCCCATCGGATTGGGATGACTTCAAGACGCTCCGTTTGCAACGGAACGAGGAAATCGAAGAGTGGGCAGCACGATTGCTCGACGCGGACCTCAACGGGATGGTTGTTTGGTATCCTGGGGGAGGTTCAACGCGGATCGAGAAGCCAAAGGCTCTCTGTGTTGTTGAACTCTTCAACCATCAGACTCACCACCGGGGTCAGGTCCACGCGATGTTAACAGCAGCGGGTGCAGAACCAGAGCCAACTGACCTTTCGATGCTGGCATAGCTTGTCCGCTATGGGCTGATTGCGGGCGAGTGCTTTGTCGCGAAACTCCCGATTAAAACGACAGTTCTGCACCCGACTTCTGCGACAGATATGATCCATGACGACGGCCACCTGCAAGGTCAGCTTTCAGAGCCGTCACTTCCTGACATGAACGGTCGAGATGGGATCGAACTCGGTCGTTCAGATTGATCGGGTTTTGACCCTAATCTCCCACGCGCCGCAGTGTGCCGAGATGATTGTCGTCGAGGAACTCTATGGTCATGGCCGACGCCTTGCCGTCGGGGCCGACGACAAAGCCTACGCCGGCGGGCCTGTCCGGCGTCTCGGCGTCCGGGAAGCTCAGGAAGAGGTCGCCGTCGAAATGCTTCAATGAATAGGACCGCGCGCCGGCTGGCCCGACCTTGAGCACAAGAGCGTCTCCCGCACTGGATACGACCGCATCGCCGATGAAGTCGTTGGAGTAACGGCCTGCATAGGCGCTGGCCGGTCCGGCTGGCCTTTCCGGAGACGGTGGCGCGGCATAGGTGGCCTTGGCCCTCGCGACCGCCGGGCCGAACAGGCTCGCATAGGTGTCATCCCATGCCTTGACCCAATCCTTCTCGACCGTTCCGTCAAAGGCGAGATCGGCGAAGCTGTCGGACAGCCCTTCCGGCACGCCTGTCGAAAAGGCGTTGGCGACGATGACGATGCCAAGCTTCTCCTCCGGGAAGAGCGTCACCAGGGTGCGTGCGCCAACGCTGAAGGCGCCGGCATGACCCCAGCTCAGGCCATGCCGGCCGAATTCGACATTCCAGCCGAGGCCGTAGAAGGACATGCCGCCTGAGACGGGGTTCTTGCCGCGCGCCATCAGGGGAACATGCGTCTGGTCCAGCGCGTCGGCTTTAATGAGGGTCTCACCGGCATAGACCCCATTGCCGAGCACGAGGCGCACCCATTGGGAGAGATC
This sequence comes from Mesorhizobium sp. M6A.T.Cr.TU.017.01.1.1, assembly GCF_004023115.1. Taxonomy (NCBI): domain Bacteria; kingdom Pseudomonadati; phylum Pseudomonadota; class Alphaproteobacteria; order Hyphomicrobiales; family Phyllobacteriaceae; genus Mesorhizobium; species Mesorhizobium sp. M6A.T.Cr.TU.017.01.1.1. The sequence goes on along the minus strand of NZ_RZTA01000001.1, from coordinate 71,850 downwards.
GCGTGCCGTGGAGCTGACGCCGCCTGCGGGCGCCTGCGCATCTGGGTCGCGCTTTACCTTCGCGGCCCAGACGCCGTCGATCTTGACGTGGAGCGCGGCGCGATTGGCGTGCTTGATGAAGTCCGCATGACGGGAGCTGGTCGAGGCCATTCCAAGCGGACGGTAGAGCTTCTCCTCGGCGATCTCCTCCCAAGGCTTGCCCGTCGGCTTCGCGGCAGCGACGGCACCCTCGGTCAGGCCGAAATTGCTGTAGGAGTAGCCGGCACGAAAGCTCGACGATGGCGAGACGAACCGCAGACGGCGCAGGATCTCCGCGCGGTCGTAGCCAATGTCCTCAAGGTCGTCTCCGGCGGTGCCGGGAAGTCCGCTGCGGTGGGCGAACAGGTCGCGGACCGTGAGCTCACTGGTCGGATAGGGCTCGGACAGCCGGAAGGCCGGATCGAGATCGGCGATCTTCGCATCCCAGGAAACGATTTCCCCGCTGACCAGCGCCGCCACTATCGTTGCGGAGACCGGCTTGGAGAGGGAGGCGATCTGGAACACCGTGTCGGCGTCGACGGCCTCCGGCTTGCCGGCCTCGCGATGCCCGAACCCCTTGAGGAAGACCACCTTGTCGCCGTGGACGACCCCGATGGCGAGACCAGGCACCCCACCATCCGCGACGACGCCTTCGGCAAGCGCCTCGAGCTTCGACAGGGCTGCCGCGATCCGGTCTGGCGTAATGGTGTCGGCCGACGCCGCATGCGGCGAAAGCACCATGACGGCGATGAAGGCCCACATCCCCCAACGGCGGAGAGTCCGATCCAGTCGCACGCTCCAGCTCCTCCCCTGCATTCACCGTTCATAGTACAGGCCCGCGCAGGAAAGGCCAACACTCAGGATGATGCAATGTGGCAAAGCTCCGCGATGGTCCGGATTGTGTCACGACCGGACCTTTGCCGGCGCGAAGCTCGCCCCGAGCCTTTGCGGTCGTTCAGTTTCAACGGCAGGTTTCGCTCCTGATAGACGGCCTGCGCCTCAGCGCTGCGAAAGTCTGCGAAGACCGGCTGAGTTAGCCAATTCCATAGACCAGGCTCACGCGCCCATCCGAAAGCTGCCCGACCTTCCGCAATTCGAGCCCACGACGATTTTGCGTCGTCGCAAACAGCGCCTTTCCTTCGCCGGCGAGCAGCGGATAGACGATCAGCCGGAGTTCATCCACCAGCCCGGCATCGATGAGGCTCGCGGTAATTCGGGCGCCGCCCATGAGATAGATGTCCTTGCCGGGCTGCTGCTTGAGGGCAGCGATGTCCTCGAAGGTCCGCACGAAGCGCGTCTTTGGCCAAAGCGCCGAAGTCATCGTGTTCGACAGCACATAATGCGGGGTCTGTTCGGCAAAGCGGGCCCATTCGAGCTCGGCCGGCATCGGCAATTTGCCGGTCATCGGCAGCGGCTTGTCCGGTTCATTCTGTATCGCGGTCCAATAGCGCTCATAGCCGGCATACATGGCGCTCCCGAGTAGACAGGCGTCGATTTGCGGCATCAGGCCGTATTCCTCCGACCATGCGTCGACCCAATCCGCGTATCCCTCGGGTCCCTCCATCTTGCCGTCGAGGGAAATCTTCATTCCGGTGATCAATTTGCGCATGACTTCCTCCATCGGGCTTGCAAAAAGCAAGCACGTTTCATCGTCGGTTCGTTGCTGGTGTGCGAGCTTCCAGGGGCGGATGCCGGTGGAGACTCGGCGGTGACTTCAGGGTGCCGACGCGATCGTGTCAGGTCGGCAGGCGGCGGTCGTATTCTTCGCGCAGGCGGCTCCAGCCATCCCAAAACGAGGTCGGCGTCTTGCCCGCGAGGCGGGCGGCCAGCATGTCGAGGTGCATGTGCCAGCCGGCGGTGACGTTGAGCTGGATTGCGCGTTCCGCCAACCGGCGATGAACGACGGTGAGCAGCACATCATTGCCCTCCGGCTCCAGCAGGAAGGAAACTCCGCCGGTGTTTCCCCAGGTGATCGCGAGCTTGCGCGGCGCATCGAGTTCCGTAATGCGGCCCTCCATCCGATGCTCTTCGGGAAAACCTGCGGGGCGCTGGCCAGGCGGATCGGTCAGCTCGTCGTTACGCCAGACGAGTTCGAACGACGTGCCGGCCTTCATTTCCATCTGGCCCGCAGCCATCCACTGCCGGCGCAAGTCACTCTCGGTGAGATAAGCCCAGACGCGCGCGATAGGACCGGGCAAAAGGCGTTGAATGGTGAACGTGGCGGGCTCGGTCAGCTCGCCATAGGCTTCGATGCTTTTCATCTGGTTCACTGGTCGTCTCCTTCTTTTGAGTTGGGCGATTTCTTGGAATCATCCTGGGCTTTGCGTGCGTCCTCCTCGCGAAGGAGGCGTTCGAGAACGTCGAGACGGCTGGTCCAGAAGCGCTCGTAGAAGCCCAGCCACTGATGGGCGCTGGCCAGCGGTCCGGGTTCGAGACGGCAGACATGCGTCCGGCCCCTCACCTCTCGGCGGATAAGCCCTGCATTCTCCAGCGCCTTGATGTGCTTAGAGGCGGCGGCAAGCGACATGGCGAAGGGTTGCGCCAACTGGCTCACCGTTCGCTCGCCGCCGGCGAGATCGCGAAGCATGTGCCGGCGGGTGGCGTCACCAAGCGCGTGAAAGACCGAGTCCATCTGGGGTGTCTCTAATTCAACCATGTAGTTGAATATAGACGCGCGCTTTCAGACAGTCAACCATTTGGTTGAATGATTTTGGAAGAGGACTCCACAGGCGACCTGCGGCGATCGAGGACTCGGCTAGCGCAAGACCACGGACAGGGTCACTGCGGCGGAAGCGGAGCGAAACCTTCACTTGCCTTCGAAGAAAGTATGAATCGAGGTTTCCAGCTTTTCGATAAGTTGAGGGTTATGGCAGCTTCCAGCCCAGATCAGGGCGTTCAGTCTCATATCCTTGTTGAGAAAGTTCATTTTCCGAGAATCAAGCAGGTATCCCGCGACGTCGTAGTGCCGTCCCTTGATAGCCTCGATAAGCGCGTTGTTTCTTCCGGTCTTATCACTCAGATTCACGTCGGCGCCATTCTCGACAAGCAGCTTAACGACATCCAGATGCCCGTTCTTTGCTGCTTCGATAAGGGCCGTCCTGCCGTAATAGTCGGCTGTTGCATTGATCTCTATTTCGGGATGTTTCACGAGAGCTAGAATGGATGCGTAGTGGCCCTTGGCCGAAGCAAGGCTCAAAGGCGTGCTCTTCCAGTTGTTTCTGGAATTCACATCGATTGCTGGGTGTTCGATCAACGCCTCGACCGCCGCGGTGCGGGCGTTGAGGGCTGCGAGATGAAGTGCTGACCAGCCGCCGCCGTCCGCCTCGTTGATATTGGCGCCGGCCGCCAACTCCGCTCGAACGGCCTCCGCATCGCCCCGTTCTGCCGCGAGCAGCAGATTCGACCAACCTCTCGCCCCTTCGGCTTCCAAGTTCTCGGTCAATGCAGTCGCCTCTCCGAATGCTCCCGCAGAATATCATTGTTCCGGTTCGGCCGACATCCATCGAATGACAGGCTTCCAGCGAAACGCCTTCTCATTCGACAGCCCTATCGGATAAGGTGAGAAGCAAGATGCGAATTGGACGTCGGCGATTTCTGGTCCTGTCGCTCGGAGCGGCTGCCTTCGGCAAGGCACAAGCCTCCGAGCCACTTTGGGCAGCCCTGCGATCCGGAAAAGCTATCGCCTTGTTGCGCCATGCTGCCGCCCCGGGCTCCGGCGATCCCCCTGGCTTCAGGCTCGGTGATTGCAGCACACAGCGGAATCTGTCGGCAGAAGGTCGTGCGCAGTCCCGCGCGATCGGCGACCTGTTCCGTGCAAATGGTATCTCGTCGGCAGCCATCTATTCGAGCCAGTGGTGTCGTTGCCTCGACACTGCTCGCCTGCTCGGTTTGGGCAAAGTTGTGCCTCTTGAGTTGCTCAATTCGTTCTTCGGCAACAGTGCGGCCGCAAAGGAGCACACCGCTGCCCTTTCGGCCTGGCTCCGCGGGCAGCGTTTCGGTGGACCAGCCGTTCTTGTCACGCATCAGGTCAACATCACCGGCTTGACCGGCGAGGTGCCGGATAGCGGCGAAATGATCATCGCCCGTATTCATGAAGCTGACCCCGTGCAGGTCATCGGGCATGTTGCCACGCCAGCTTGAGCATCATGGCCTTCGACCCCATCTCCTGCAGCGTCGCTTCAGTCGTGGAACAACGACGCGCGAGGAGAGATCAAAGGGAGTGATGGCATGGCTATCGATTTCAACCACACGATACTGTCGGCCCGCGACAGCGTGGCGTCGGCAAAATTCCTGGCGGAAATGCTCGGCCTTCCAGCCCCGAGGCGCTGGGGACCTTTCCAGATGGTCACGACCGAGAACGGTGCCAACCTCGACTACATGGATACCTCAGGCGAAATCACGCCGCAGCATTATGCGTTCCTGGTCAGCGAAGCCGAATTCGACGCGATATTCGGTAGGATTCGTGAACGGGCGCTCCCCTACTGGGCTGACCCTGGCCGGGCGCAGCTGGGCCAGATCAATCACCACGACGGCGGCCGCGGTGTTTATTTCGAGGACCCGAACGGTCACCTTCTCGAGATCATTACCCGTCAATACGGCAGCGGCGGATGGAACCCGTGATCGCCCGGTGACGTAGCCAGGCGGCGGACGCACTCAACTAGGTCATCATTTGATCGAACGGCCGATGCCGAGGCGCGCCCGTTTCGCGTGGGTACCTTGTCGCTCGCTCCATGCCTGCGAAATCCGCGGCGACAGGTGGTATCGGAGTGAATGGTGCGCCAATATTGACATGTGGAGTTGCCTCGAACGTTCCGTGACAGGCCGCCGGAGGGCAGCCCGCCAGAGGGGGGAATAAATGCGTCGCATCGCTCGGACCTCGCTTGCCATCATCCTTTCGCTAGCCGTCGCAATCCTGACTGCCTGGGCCGGACTTGCCATGTGGTATCGCCTGCCCGTGGCCGAGCTTGGACGGGCTGTGGCCGGCGTCCTTTTCATCTTGTTCGGCCTCGCCACCGTCATTGCGCTCTTCAGCCGATTTCGCATCAGGGCGCTTGTCCTGTTTGTGGCTGCGCTTGCTGTGGTTCTGGTCTGGTGGAGCACCATCAGACCTTTCGATCACGCGGACTGGGCGCCCGACGTCGCCCGTCAGGTGACCGGCACCCGCGACGGGAATCTGTTGACGCTGACGGACGTGCGCGACTTCGAATGGCGTAGCGACACTGATTTCACCGAACGCTGGACAACGCGGACCTACGACCTCTCCAACATTCAGACGGTCGACCTCTTCATGTCTTATTGGTCCGGGACCAAAATCGCCCATGTCATCATAAGCTTCGGCTTTGCAGGAGGTGACTACCTTGCCTGGTCGATTGAGGTGCGGCGCCGTGCAGGCGGCAAGTTTTCACCCATGGCAGACCTGTTCAAGAGCAATCCCCTGGTCATTATTGCGGCTGACGAGCGAGACGTCGTCGGCGTCAGGTCAAACGTTCGTGGAGAGGACGTCCAAATCTATCGGCTAAAAGTGTCACCGGACGCGGCCCGGGCGCTCTTGCTGGAATACGTCCTGGACGCAAATGCACTTTCCACGACGCCGGAGTTCTATAATTCTATCACGACGAACTGCACGACCACGATCGTCAAGATGATGCGAGCCGTCGGTGACGTGGTCCCTCTTGACTGGCGCCTGATCGTTAATGGCTATCTTCCAGAATATGCGTACGCACGGGGCGCGCTCGATAGCCGCTTGCCGATGTCGGTTTTGAGGGAGTTGGCCCACATTGACGGCCGTGCGCGGGAGTCAGGCCTTTCGCCGGACTTTTCGAGATTGATCCGGATTGGCGTGCCATCTCCCGGTCCAATTTATTGATCTCCAGGGCATGTTTCGAACTGTTGCTGGCCGGTTCGAATCGGATCTCATCCCGGCTTCACGGCGCACTTCTACTTTCTCCGCCTGTCGACTGGCCTTGGCGGGCACCGAGCCTAGATAAGCACTGCGCTGGGGCGAAAGGATGCAGAAGGACCTGAGCATGCCTGAACAGATTACCCTGAGTAAACCTGAACAGATCACGTTGAACGATGGCTCAGCCATTCCCCAGATCGGCCTTGGCGTGTGGCAGGTCGATCCAGCCATCACGAGCCAGGTGGTGAGTTGGGGAATCGAGGCCGGCTACAGGTTGATCGACACCGCCGAAGGCTACCGGAACGAGGAAGGCGTCGGGCAGGCGATCCGCAAGGCTGGCGTGCCGAGAGGCGAGTTGTTCATCACCTCCAAGCTGCGCAACGGCGCGCATCAGCGTGACGCCGCCCTTCGGGCTTTCGACGAGACGATGAGCAAGCTCGGGATCGAAAAGATCGACCTGTTTCTGATCCACTGGCCAGTGCCCAGCCAGGATAAATATGTCGAGGCGTGGAAGACCCTGATCGAACTCAGGCAATCCGGCCGAATCAAGTCGATCGGCGTTTCGAATTTTAACCAGGACCATCTGGAGCGGATCATCGGCGAGACTGGGGTCACGCCCTCGGTCAACCAGATCGAGCTTCATCCCCGGTTTCAACAGCGCGGCATCAGAGATTTTCACAGCACGCACAACATCCGCATCGAAAGCTGGAGTCCGCTGGGCAGCGGCCGGCTGTTGAGCGACCAGACCCTTGAAAAGCTCGCCGGAAAACATCGCAAGTCCGTGGCGCAGGTGATCATCAGATGGCACCTTCAGGAAGGGCTGATCGTCATTCCAAAGTCGATCCACCAGAACCGGATCGCCGCCAACTTCGATGTCTTCGATTTCGAGCTGGACGCGGCAGACCTTGCGCTCATTCGAGGCATGGACTCATCAGACGGTCGCACCGGGCCGAACCCTACAACGGCAGCGTTCCTGTTCTGAGGAGCGCTGGACTCGGCCAGATCAGCGAAGGCGGATCACGTAAGGGCAGCCAGCCTCGCAACGGCCGGCTGCCCGATTGCCGAGACCTTGCACGCCGCGATTTTTGTCGACCAACGTCAGACACCGGGTTTACTGACGGAAAAAAGCTGCAGGCTGCCGGGCAGCCCGCTCCCTTCCAGCTCGCCATGCTCTTCGAATATCAGGCCGGACCCGACTACGAGATCGCGCACCGTCCGCGACGCGATGATCTCGCCCGTCCGCGCGTGATCGATCAGCCGCGATGACAGCTCGATCGCAACGCCAGTGAAGGCATCGCCGCGCACTTGGCATTCGCCGGTATGGACTGCCGCGCGGACATCGAGACCGGAATGCCTCAGGCGATGACGGATCGCGATCGCGCACTGGATCGACCGCGTCGGCCGTTGGAACATGGCGAAAAATCCGCTTGCGGAGCGCCTGATCTGCCTGCCTTCGGCAGCGAGCAGTTCGCCGCGGATCTCTTCGGCGTATCGCTCGATCAGATCTGCGCCGACACCAGAACGCGGGCCGGCTATCTCCAGGGACAGCATCGACACCAGAACCCCTTCGCCCGGCGCTGCCGGCAAGGCGCCAGTGACGAAAGCCTGGATCTCGTCGACGATACGATCGGAATTCTCGCCCCAGATCACGTGATCCCGGCCGGCAAACTCGATGTATCTGGCGCCTTCGATACGCTCTGCGAGGTAGCGTCCTTCTTGCGCCTTTACCCAGCGGTCGCCGGCCGCCTGCGCGATCAGCGTCGGAACATGAATGGCAGGCAGAATGTCGCGCACATCGATTTCGGTGCCCCAGCGCCAGAGCGCGATCGCGTCGGCGGGAGAAGCTGAATTCCTCAGGTACGCGGCGAACCATTCTCTCTCGAAACTGTCGTTCATCAGGCTGGGCGCCGCATTGCTCATGTCCGCCGGCTCTCCCCACTCTCTCTCGACGACGGCCAGATCTTCTTCCACCTGCTCGCTTGTTTTCGCCCAGGGGTAATCCTTCGACCATCTGCCGCTGGCATAGGCTCCGTTGAGCACAAGGGCTGCTGTTCGCTCGGGATAGGTCGCCGCGAACAGCATGCACATCGGGCCGCCCTCGGAGCTGCCGAACAGAACCGTGCGCTTCGAACCGACCGCATCCAGCACCGACCGCACGTCTTCCATCCGCTCTTCCAGCGTCGGCAAACCGACATTGCGATCCGACAGCCCCGTGCCGCGCTTGTCCATGCGGATCAGGCGGCAGAAGCTACCGAGGCGCTGGAACACACGCGCCAATCGTGGCGACGACCAGGCAAGGTCGAGGTTGGAGACCCACCCAGGCACATGGATCAGGTCGACCGGTCCGTCGCCGGTCACCTGATAGGCGATGTTGATCCCGGCCGATTTGACGTAATGGGTCGCGGGGCGCATCGGCTCGGCCCGGAACGCCGGCCGCTCGGCGGTTCGGGCTGGCGAGGGTGGCGGTGTCTGGGAAGACGACGCCGAGGCAGCTATCAGGGAGGCGGCTTGCGGTGTCATGCGGCGCGTCCGCAGGTCTTCATAGAGATGTCGGGTTTCCGGCTCGGGCTGCAGGTTCAGTTCCCGCTGCAGCGCACCGCGGCAATTCTCATATTGCTTCAGCGCGAGATTGAGCCGGCCCTGAGCCGCATAGGCTCGCATCAGGGCGCGGTGGGCGTCCTCCCTCAGCGGTTCCATGGCGAGCAGGCGCGTTGCCGAGCGCACGCATGAGGCAGGATCGTTCGTGGTGCAGTAATGCGCGACGAGCTTGTCCAGTGCCGCGACGGCCATCGCCCTCAGGCGCTCGCGCTCGACCCGCAGCCAATCCTCGAACGGCTCCTCCTTCAGGCCGAAGCCGTCGAGCAGGTCGCCGCGATAGACGAGAAGCGCCTGTTCGAGATCTTCAGGCGCCGAGTTGGCGGCCAGCGCCTGGAACCGCGCGACATCGAAATCGAGATTATCGAGATTGAAGGTGATGCTATGGCCATCCGTCAGGAACCTGCCGCCGTCGGATGCGTCCATCGCTTTCTTTATGGCGGATAGGGCCTGCCGAAGGTTCATCCGCGCCTGGGCCTCGCTATTGCCGCCCCACAAAAGCGCGGCGAGCTTCTCGCGCGACTGCGAGTGTCCGGACTGCAGGGCGAGATAAGCCACCATGGCGCGCGCCTTGCGGCTGAAAACCGGCGCCGCCCCTGCGCCTCCGGCGAAGTCGAAACCGCCTAGCAGACGGAGATGAGGGTGAGCCATCGGATCCCCACAGCCACAATATGTTTGCGATCCTTTCCTGTAGTTGCCCCTAATTCAACCGTGATCTTTCCCGACGCGTGCTTTTCACGAATCCTTCACGTTAGTTCCAACGCGGTTCTCACGGGCGTGGAGGAGAGTTCTCCGGACGAGCAACCCCTTATCTCAGAGGACTCTGATGCCACGCCCGAGTTCGACCGAATGGCCCATCTGGCATGATGACCCCTGGCAAAATCCGCAGCCACGCGGCGGGCTTGTGCCGCAACGCTATGATATTGCGCTTACGCATTATCTCGAGAAGCAGCGGGCCTACCGGGTATCAACGGTCCGCCCGTTCGATTTCTGGACCATCGCGATCCGCGCGTGCGCGCTGATCCCGCGTCTCGGGCGTGATTTTTTCCGGCGACTGCGTCCCCTCAACCCGCGCATCGGTATGAAAAAGCACTTGAGTTGATCGACGATATTGGCTTGAGGTTGGCGCAGATCGATAAGCAAATCGTTCTGGCGTCGGTGAGCATGACGGCGGTTTCTGCTCGACCCTCAATGCCCTTTCTTACGGTGTGAACTTCCCCGTTCCCGGCAGCCTCATATTCCCGACCCATCCAGCAGCGGGACATCTTCTTCGTCCCAGGGGCTCGGCAATGAACCCTTGCTCAGATTGGCTGTCGGCAGCGGCATCCAGCATTTCAGCTCGGGTTCGGCGTATTCAACCACGCGGCCCGGGGACGAGTCGGAAGCACGCCACCCTTCGCTGCCGAACTGGTCGGCTCGAGACCAGTAAGCCAGGTCGACTTCGGCCGGTCCCTGCTCGGACGGCCGAACCGTGACAAGGATTCGGCTGCCATCCCTTGGCGCGCTCGACATGTGACGCCACCGATCGGGCTCGTCCATCGTATCTCCTCCTGACGCCGGCATGACGACCTCTTCTGTCCAGGCGAATAGTCGCTTCGCGTGCAAGGCCGGTCAACCCGAACTTTGCGCAGGACAGTCTATAGTTGGCAGCCTGCCGGTCCGTCGCGACATGGACTCGCGATCATCAGCGAACCTTGGCCTTGACCGCCCAGGCTCTGGTTTTCAGGGGAATGGACCCGTCCTCGCCGCGCGGCAAACTATCGCGGAGCCTCTCCATCAATTTCTGGCGAGCTGAGGGGGCGAGGCTCATGCAATAGCCGGGTGCGGGTCCCGCACCCAGGGTGAAGGGGTGCCAGTAGTCGTCAAAATCCTTGAATACGGCCGGCATTTCAAGCCGGGTGGAGTCGACGGAAACCAGACCGGCCTTCCTGGCGAGATCGGTCAATCCGTCTTGTGTGCAGAACGGAAAGCGCCTGTCCTCGGTAAGGTCGACAGCGCCGGGGTCGAGCGCCGCCGCAGCGGTCCAGAAGGCCCGCATGAATTCCACCCCGCCACCAGGATAATCCCAGACATAGAACCCAATCGTCGCGTCGCGGCGGGCCACCCGCCCCATCTCCGCGAGCGCCTTTTCCTTGTCGGGGATGAAGTTGAGAACAAGCGCCGACACGACCATGTCCTTGCTGCCGGATTCCATGGCCAGGGCCTGCGCATCGCCTGCGAGAAACTCGACGCGTTCGTCAGGCACGTTTGCCCGCGCCTTGGCGAGAAAACCCTCCGATGGGTCTATGGACACCAGGCTCCTGGGGTTACAGCGCGCCAGGATGGCTGCCGACAGCGCCCCGGTTCCGCACCCCACCTCCAGCCAGTCCAGCCCTTCTGCCGGATCGAGCCAATCCAGGAACAATGGAGCGATCTGACGACTCCATCGCCCCATATAGACGTCGTAGCTATCCCCGGCCTGCCAGGCGTCGTGACGCGTTGCCTCGGTCATCGCAATCTCCTCCCCGAGATGATTTCAGAGCATTGGTCGGCTGCAAGAATACGCCCGCCGCAATCCAAGGAACAGAGGCGCAGGAGTGTGACCTGAGCTCGAATTGCATAATCAGAGGGATCAGACGCTGGACCTCTCCGGTCCCGGGGAAATCGCCTGCTGACGCAGGCGATCGGTCGGCTGGTTCCGTGCGACTCTTTGCGCCGCTCGCCGACTATCGCCGCGTTGCCGTTCTGGGAAATTCCACCACGTCTGCGGGCGGACGCTTGTACTGGGCTGCAACAATTGCATCGATCAGAATATCCAGAGCCGCACGAACCGTGCTGCTCGTCTCGTCATCGCCGCGCAAATAGTGGCAGGCTCGTTCAAGATGGAGATGGGCGGCGGCAAAGTCGCTAGTCATGGATTCTCCTTTTGCCCGCCGTTCGACAAGGATGGCCATCTCGACTTACCCGAAGGCAAATATCCACAGGTGGATTTGAATCAAATTTGGCCGGTTAACCAGATCTTCAGCAACTCAAGGCGACCTTGCTGTGCGGACACGTGTTGAGCTCCGCCTCAGGCAACAGACCCGCTCCGGAGACCGGGGCGGGTTTTTGCTTGAATGTCGCCTGGGCAGAACTTGACATGGCGCGACGGCTGGAAGTCCGCCATTCGTCCAGGTTGGGCCAACCGGAGCAAGCATGCCTGACGTGGAAACCAGCCGCCACGCGCGCGCTCTCTTTCGCCCGACACCAGCAGATCGACGAGGGCGCGCACCCGGTCGGCCTAAAGCGCGCCGCATCAGCCGTGGTATCGATGCTACACATGCGTGCCAGGCTAGGGCAGCCGGGCCCGGCATGGCCCTAGCCTGGGTTACTGTTATAGCTACAGGTATATTAGTGATTTCTTGACAATCGCTTGGAGCTCTGCTTTCCTTGATTCATTGATAATTAAGTAAGTCGTGCGTTTTTTTGGGGACGGTGTTCGCATGTCAACCTTGGTTGTTGCGGACCCGCGGGGAGTCTATCTCGCCGGTCTGGAGTGGGTTCTGCGGAAGGCTGGCCACAGCGTTGTGGGAAACTGCCATCGCATAATTGACGTTGTCCCGCATGTGGAGCGCCATCGGCCTGATATTGTCGTCATAGGCGTGGACATCGCCAGTCAGCAGACGGCCAGTCTCTCCTCTCGACTGAGAACTATGAACAGCGCGCTGGGCATAATTTTCATCCTGCAACCAAACGGCGGGTTCGGCGTCAAGGACATACAGGAGCTCGACGCCGACGGCTTGCTGCTGGACGGCATCAGCCATAGCTATCTTGTCGAATGCGTAAATGTCGTGGCGGCCGGTCGAAAATGGGTCGACAACAACATCCTCCAGCATCTGTTGATGCCGATATCTCAGCATCATCCCGAGCCGAGGCTTACAGGACGTGAGGCCGAAGTCGCCAGCCTCGTCGTGCGCGGGTTCCGCAACAAGAACATCGCCGAGCAGCTGCACGTATCCGAGGGCACGGTGAAAATGCACTTGCACCACGTCTACGAAAAGCTCCACCTCAGCAGCAGGGCTGAATTGGCCTGGGCGACGTTTGACAAAGCTGCCGATCATCCGGGGACAGGTCACAAGAGCGGGCTTTGACCATCACCTTCGGCCAAGCGTCGAGGCCGCTGCGTCAACATGATATCGGCCACAGGCCGGAAACCCACAGCATATCGATCGCCCGTTACACCAACGCGGTCATCCGCAAGCGCCTGTCGGCGCTCGATAAATCGAAGGATGTATATCGTTCGATCAGGGTGCGGTTATTCACCACAATACTATCGAACCGAGAATGGACGCGTCCTCTCCATCGGCGACACAATAGGTTCGAGGGCTGCAATTCAGGACGCGACCGATGCACTCGGGTAGGTGCAATTCCGGCGTCTGGGGGTGGATCCCTTTTTCTTGAAGCGTTTTAACCAAGGAGAATCTCCATGGCAATCGACATCGTAGCTCAAGACATCATCATCGACGAGACCACCGGTCTTCAGGTCGAGGACGATGATGTTAACCCGTTGGATTCGCCGCACAGCACCGATCCCACGCTGCAATATCTCCTAGGTCTCGACGATGCGGGCGGGCTGACCTCACCGGAGGTCGCCTTCCAGACCGACTTCGTGGTCGCCTCGGCGAGTGCAGGGGAAACCATCACCTCGGTCGTTCTCTCCCAGAACCTCAATGGAACCCCGTTTTCCACCACCGTCGGCGTGTACAGCGACATTCAGACGGTCGATGGCAATTATGTCTGGCTGTTCCAAGACCCAACTCATGCAAACGTCGTGATCGGCGTCATCGGTACCTCTGACGGGACCGTCGCGCCCGACCCAACCGGTCCGCTCGCCTTCTCGCTTGGGCTGAACAGCACCAGCAACACCAATGCGAACCTGTACACGGTCCAGTATGTGCCGTTGTTCCATCCGGACGAGACCAACCCGGACGACCGCATCGATCTGACTGACAAGGTGTTCGCCTCTGTCACGGGGACCACCGTGGTCAATTTCGGCCAGCTTGGTGACGCCCCTCCTGGACACAACAATTGGTATATCCTCGACGCCGACGTAGCGAGCCCGCAGAAGATTCTTGTCACGGCTCACGACAATGGCGCGCAAGCTGAAGTCAACATCAGCACGCAAGGCTTGGGTGTCGCATCTCAAGACGTGCGCTTTGGCCGTGAGCTCCAGATCGACCTGATCAGCGGCGGCACCCAGAGCGCGGGTAAGGACTTTACCAACACGCCAACCGCGCCTGACTACGACGCCCACATCGAGAACGTCTCCGGCGCGGGTTTCTCGGTCTCGCAGTCGACGCCGACCAACACCGTGGCTGACATCGAGATCCACGCCTATAATAATGACGACAACGCGGAAGGCGCTAATCTCCCCGGTGATGACAACGATACGGAGATCAATATCACCGGAGTGACTTTCAAACTGAACGGCGTCGCAACAACAGCCGCGGCCCTGGGCATCACGGTTGATCTCAGCGGCACTGGACTGATCCTTCAGGATGTCGGCGAGGGCGTGACGGTCGACTTCACGACCGCAGGCGGGGCTGGCGGAACCTTTGACCGCTTCACCATCAAGAATATCGACACCGAGAAAGACTATTTCGATGTCAAGGAGGTGCACTTTTCTGGTGCTGTAGCCAACGCCCACAACGAACAGGTCGGCTCCTTCATCAACTTCGACGATGACGGGCCGACACTCTCGATCACGGCCGCGCCGACGGTTGGCGCCGCCGAGGTGGTCGAGGCGAGCGGGGTTGGCGGGCAGAGCCAGGCGACGATCACGCCGCCGACCTTCACGGCAAGCGCGGTCGACGGCTTCACAACCAATGTGACCTACGCCCTGGCCCTGGCGGGCGGGACGGCGACCGGGCTGCTGACGACGGCGGGCAACCATGCGATCACGCTAGTGGCCGACTCGGCCAGCCAGATCTCGGGCCAGTATGACAGCGACGGCGACAACACGCTCGATGCGACGGCGTTCACGGTGACGCTGTCTGGCACGACGGTGACGCTGACGTCGTTGGTTGCCCTTGAGCACTCGAACGCGCCGCAAGGCGCGGGCGAGGACAACTCGCTCGACCTCGGCACTCTGATCAACGTGGTGTCGACGGTGACGGTGACGGACGGCGACGACGACGTCGTGTCGTCGCAAAGCGCGAGCTCGGGGCTGTCGCTGACCTTCAACGACACCGATCCGACGATCACGGCACCGTTCGACGGTGACCAGACCGGTGCCCCCGGAACCCCCGAGACGCTGGCTAACACGCTCAACGCGTCGGCTACCGGAGCCTTCGGGTACGACATGACGGACAAGCACACGGCCGCAGAGTATGCGGCGGGTGTTAGCGACTTTGTCGATACCAACGGTGCTTTGGCGGGCACCCAGATCGCGCTGACCGGCACGGTCGACAACGCGCAGAACCCGAATATCACCCAAGCGGTCGCAACCCGCACGGCTGAGACCGATACATCTGCGTCGTTTGCCTTCTCGTTCCACTACGACAAGGACCCAATCACGGCTGGTGTGCAGGACGCTACGGCGGGCGGCACGCTTGTCTTCGACAAGGCTGCCGACACCTACACCGTCACCCTGACCGACGTGATCGACGGGTTCAGTTTCGACGTGCTTCACACCAGCGAGTTGGTGGCGAAAGCGCCCACCGGCAACACGGGACACCCGCTGATCGTCGCGGAGCAGCTGACGCCGAACGGCGATCCGGATCCGTTCTTCGTGCAGTTCACCGCAAACTCGACCACCCAGCAGATCGGCTTCGGGTTCAACTCGACCGGCGACGGAGCGACCGTTGGTGACACCACGTTCAACAACGGAGGTGCCACCCACGACATGATCACCAACGCCCACGAAGACTGGGTGTCTGCAACCCGGGCGACAAACGGGGTCGCCGGTGACACGATCCAGAAGGGTGAAGTGCTGACGTTGCGGTTCTTCCAGGAGAACATCCTGGGCGACGTTAACCCGAATGCTCCCGAGGGCGGCACCGAGAGGCTTGACCCGACCACATCTGCCAGTGGGGTCGTGATCAAGTTCGACGGCATCGGCAGCAGTGAGGACCTGGTCCTGATCCTCGATCTCAGGGACGCCAACGGCAATGAGATCACCAGGGCCGTCAACGTGCAGAACTCGGACCTGATCAAGGGCAACGCCAATGTGCCCTCCCCGTACAACACCGAGTTCACGCTCGATAACAACGATGCCCTCCTGATCTTGGAGAGCAACGACTACAATGATGGCACCGAGACGTTCCAGATCCAGGGCGTGCAGATCATGCAGAGCGCCAATGGGCTGGAGGGTACCGCCATCAACCTGAACGGGGCCATCGGATCGGGCGGTAACAGCAATGCCACCTCTGGTCTGACGGCATGGGACACGACCGATAACGACGTCCTGAAGATCGTGGACATCGGGTTTGTGCAGCAGACCAGCGGGACGATCAGCGCCGACCTCGTCTTCGCCTTCAACGTGGCGGACGCGGACGCGGACCAGACTTTGACGCAGCAGATACTTGTTGACGTTGCCTGACACTTGACCAAACGGGGGCAGCCAATGCTGCCCCCGTACTGCCACCCGCGATCTGTTGCACGAGATGTCATCCAAATGATGAAAACCAACCAACAGCCCCCTGCCCTGCAGGTGGTGATGAAAGAGGCCCGACGCGCCGTCAAGCCGCTTATCTGGTTCAGCGCCGGTATTAACATGCTGATGCTGACCGGGGCGCTGTACATGCTCCAGGTCTACCACCGCGTGTTGGGCAGCCACAGCACGGAGACACTGGTGGTGTTGACGTTGATGGCGGCGACGGCGCTGGCGACAATGGCGGCACTGGAAGTCGTGCGCCAGCGCCTGCTGGCCAAAGTCGGAACGTGGATGAACGCGCGGTTGGCGCCTGTTCTCCTGACCGCATCGGTAGAGTACGCGGCCGCCGCGCCCGGTCAGGTTACCTCCCGCCCGCTGCGTGACCTCGACCAGGTGCGGAATTTCTTCACCAGCCCGAGTATCTACCCGATCCTTGACGCGCCTTGGGCACCGATCTTCTTCGCCGCTATCTTCCTCATGCACCCTTGGTTGGGCTGGCTGGCGTTGTGTGGCGGGATTGTATTGTTCGCACTGGCGTTGCTGAACGAGTACACCACACGCAAGCCGCTGACGGAGGCCGGTAGCGCGCAGTCGCGGGCTTACACGCAGGCTGAGGCCGTGATCCGCAACGCCGAGGTCGTGCAGTCTATGGGCATGTTGAAGCCCCTGCTCGAAATTTGGAAGGTCCACCAGGACGAGGCGAACGAGGGACATTCCCGCGCCAGCAGCCGGGGCGGCACCATCTCGGCCATCGCGCGCTCCTTCCGTCAGGCCCTCCAGATCGCCATCCTCGGCCTCGGCGCTTATCTTGTATTGCGGAACGAGGCTTCCGGCGGCATCATGATCGCCGCCTCCATCCTGATGGGCCGCGCGTTGGCCCCGGTCGAACAAGCGATCGGCACGTGGAAGGCGACGGTGGGGGCCCGCGACGCCTACAAACGTCTCGTCGCAGTCGCCGGACAGCACCCGGAGGCCACGCCGGCCTTGCCGTTGCCGCGCCCGAAAGGTAAGTTTGAGGCCGAGAACATCGCACTCGCCCGGCAGGGCGGCGGCGAGCCGATTCTGAAAGGAATCAGCTTCCAACTCAACCCGGGCGAAGTGATGGCGTTGATCGGCCCGAGCGCGGCCGGCAAGACGAGTCTGGCGCGAGTGTTGGCCGGCGCTTGGCGCCCATCCGCAGGCCGCGCGTTGCTCGACGGCATGGACGTCGCCCAATGGGCGGCGGAGGACCGGGGCCGTCACGTCGGCTACCTGCCGCAAGACATCGAGCTCTTCGCCGGTACCGTCTCCGAAAACGTCTGCCGCTTCGCGACGCTCAACCCCGCGGTCTTCAAGCACGTGGTCAACGCCGCGCAGCTGGCGGGCGTCCACGAACTGATCAAGGGGCTGCCGAAGGGTTACGCCACCGAGATCGGCGAGGCGGGCGCGGTGTTGTCGGGCGGACAGCGCCAGCGCATCGGGCTGGCGCGGGCACTCTACGGCGACCCGGCGCTCCTTATCCTCGACGAACCCAACTCCAACCTCGACAAAGAAGGCGAAGACGCACTGGCCGCCGCCATCGGTATCGCCAAGGCCACGAAAACGACCATCATCTTGATCGCACACCGCCCGAACATCATGGAGAAGGTCGACAAGGTGTTGGTCCTCAACCGCGGCCAGCAAGACCTCTTCGGCCCGCGCGACTATGTCTTCAACGAACTCGCCAACCGCGCCGGCAAGGTGGCCCAGATGCCAAAGGCAGCCCAGCTGCCAACCCTCGAAGTGGTCAAGGAAGTCAAAAAAATTAAAGAGGTCAAAGAAGCATGAGCCGTTCCCCAGAATTGAACGTCGTGCCGTTACCCGTCCCGCCACCCTCCGTGCTGGAACCGGTACCCCTGCGTCTCACGGGCGTGACGTGCACCGGGTTCGCGATCATGTTCCTGTTCTTCGGCGTGGCGGGGGGTTGGGCGGCGCTGGCACCGTTGGACAGCGCCGCAGTGGCTCCGGGCGTTATCAAGGTCGCCGGCGACCGCAAGCTCATCCAGCACCTCGAGGGCGGCATCATCGCGGAGTTGAACGCCGCCAACGGTGATATCGTCAAGGCGGGCAAGGTCCTCATCCGACTCGACAACACACAGGCGACGGCGCAGCTTGACCTGATCCAGAACCGGATAGCAACGCGTGAGGCGCTGGCCGCGCGTCTCAGGACTGAGCGTGACGGCAAGGCCGAGATCGAGTTTGATCCGGCGTTGCTCGCAGACCCCGCCACCGCCGTAAAGGACGCGGTGGCCGCACAGCGTGACGTGTTCGCGGCGAAGCACCACAACTTGAAGGACGAGCGGGAAATTCTCAGCCAGCGCCGTCACCAGACCGAGGAAGAGATAACGGGACTAGAGGAACTTATCGTCACCGAGGACAAGCAGATCGAGGCGATCGAGGGTGAAACCAAAGACCTTGAAAGTCTGCTCAAGAAGGGGCTGACCACCCGCGAGAGGAACCTGTTGCTCAGACGACAACAGCGGGTGGTAGAGGGTGAGCGCGCTACCAACGTCGCGGCAATCGCTCGTGCCAGAAGCGCCATGGCCGAGATTGAGATGCAAATTTTGAACCTCAACACAGTGCGGCTGAACGAGGCCGTCGAGGAGTTGAGCAAGGTCGAGGCGGAGTTGTTTGACCTCAGACAGGAGGAGCGTTCCGCCAAGGACGTGCTTACCCGTACCAATGTCGTCGCCCCAGTTGACGGCATCATCATGGACCTGAAGGTCCACACGGCGGGCGGTGTCGTGAAATCCGGTGAGACATTGATGACAGTCGTGCCGCTCGGACAACAACTCGTGGTCGAAGCTATGGTCAAACCAGAGGATGTCGAGACGATCGCGCCCGGACAGCCCGCGCGCGTCAGCTTCCCGGCCTTCGCCCGCTACAACCTGCCACCACTCGACGGCGTCGTGGAGATCGTGTCGGCTGACCGCATGGTGGAGGAGCGCAGCGGCGCACCGTATTTCGCCGCAACCGTGTTGATCGACAAGAGCGAACTCGCCAAGCTGGAGGGCCGTAAACTGCTGCCGGGCATGTCGAGCGAGGCGCTGATCCGGACAGGTGCTCGCACCGTGCTTTCTTACCTCGCCGAGCCGATCACGCAGAACTTCCGCCGAGCCATGCGGGAAAAATAGGCCGCCCAACGTCTTCTTCATCTGACCAGATAAAAAAACCGGCCCCGCGCTCGTGCGTGGCCTTGCAATCAGGTGCCTGAATTGGGCATTAAGTTATGAGGTGGATTCATGAATGGCGCGCAGCAACGTCAACGACCTTCTTGCCTTCCTGGCTGTGGCGAAGGAGCGAAGCTTCACCAGGGCGGCCGCGCAACTCGGCGTTTCGCAGTCTGCGCTCAGCCATACGATCCGAGGGCTTGAAGAACGGCTCGGGCTCCGGCTACTGACCCGCACCACACGCAGCGTCTCTCCGACGGAAGCGGGCGAACGCCTGCTGCAAAATGTTGGTCCGCGGTTTGAAGAGATCGAGACGGAACTCGCCTCGCTGAGCGAGCTGCGCGACAAGCCCGCCGGCACCATCCGCATCACGGCTGGCGAATATGCGGCCGACACGGTCCTCTGGCCCGCTCTGGCCAGGCTGCTGCCGGACTATCCCGACATCAAGGTCGAGATCGTCGTCGACTACGGCCTCACCGACATCGTCGCGGAGCGCTACGACGCCGGCGTTCGTCTCGGCGAGCAGGTGGCAAAGGACATGATCGCCGTGCGCATCGGGCCCGATATGCGCATGGCGGTCGTCGGCGCGCCGTCCTATTTCGCCAGGCGCAAGCCACCAAAGACACCGCAGGATCTGATGGCGCACGACTGCATCAATCTGCGGCTGCCGACCTATGGCGGGCTCTACGCCTGGGAGTTCGAGAAAAACGGGCGCGAGCTCAAAGTGCGGGTGGAAGGGCAGTTTGTCTTCAACACCTCTGCGCTCAGGCTGAACGCGGTGCTGGCCGGGTTTGGGCTGGCGTACCTGCCCGAGGATCAGGCGCGGGCTCACATTGCGGAAGGGCGCCTTGTCCGTGTGCTCGCCGACTGGTGCCCGCCCTTCTCGGGCTGTCACCTCTACTATCCGAGCCGAAGGCAGAACTCGCCGGCCTTCGCCGTGCTCGTCGACGCGCTGCGCTTTCGCGACTGAAAGGAGAGGCCGCCGCTCGCGCGGTTGATACTAAACCGACGCGACACCGATGCCCGCGTCAGGCCGCTTTACGCTGGGATTTCCATGTCTCGTGGTGCTTGCCCCACGCCGACATGACAGTCACCGCATCGTTCAGGCTAAAGCCGAGCGGCGTGATCGAGTATTCCACGCGCGGCGGCACCTCGTCATAGGCGCGCCGGCTGATGAGTCCGTCGGCTTCCATCTGCCGCAATTGCTGCGTGAGCACCTTCTCGCTGACGCCAGGTAGCAACCGGCGCAGTTCGGCAAAGCGGTATGGCCGCAGGTGCAGTTCCCATAGCAGCGAGGTTTTCCACTTTCCGCCGATGGCCTGCAACGCGGCAGCAAAACCGCAACTGTCTGGTTCCTTGCGCCTCATTTGGCAGCTCCTGTCATGATGGCGATAGCTTACCTCAAGGTGCGTACTTCTCAACGCAGCAAGAATTTATATCTTCGGATCGAGCGCGCCAAACATGAAAACGGACCCTCGTCGAGAGGGCCATCAGTCTATCGGAGAAGTTATTATGACATCAAATGTCTGCGTGCTCGGCGCGGGCCGAATGGGCTCGTCCATTGCTCGAACGCTGCTCGATCGCGGCTACACAACGTGGGTCTGGAATCGGACCGCGGCAAAATGCGATCCATTGGGCGCCCTTGGCGCGAAGGTCGCCCCCTCGGTGGAGGCTGGCATCCAGGCGGCCGAAATCGTGATCATCAATGTTCTCGACTATGCCGCCAGCGATGCTTTGCTGAAGCGGGACGGCATCGCTTCGGCATTGGCCGGCAAAGCCGTCGTGCAACTCACCTCCGGCTCGCCGCGTCTGGCACGGGAAGAAGCGAGCTGGGTGGAGGCGCATGATGCCGGCTATCTGGACGGCGCGATCATGGCCACTCCGGATTTTATAGGCAAACCAGAGACCGCGCTGCTTTATTCGGGTTCCCGCGACGTTTACGAGAAGCACAAGCCCCTGCTGTTCGCGCTCGGCGGCGGCACGAGCTATGTCGGCGAGCTGCCTGGCCAGGCCTCTGCGCTCGATACCGCTCTGCTCACCCAGATGTGGGGCGGGCTCTTCGGGGCACTCCAGGGCATGGCTGTCGCCGAGGCTGAAGGGCTCGACCTGGAGACGTTCAGGAGCCATCTTTCCGCATTCAAGCCGGTCGTCGATGCCGCTCTGTTCGACGTGGTGGATAGAACAAATGCGCGCCGTTTTGCCGGCGACGACGCAACCCTCGCCTCATTGGGTGCCCACTACAGCGCCTTCCAGCACCTGCTTGAGGCATGCGAGGAGCGAGGTCTCGACGCGGCTATGCCGCGCGCCATGGATATGATCTTTCGACAGGCGCTTTCGCGCGGGCGCACGGAAGATGATTTCGCATCTCTCGCGCCCTTGTTTCGAAACGGCGCGCCGCGCCGGAGCCGGGAGCCAGCGAATGCATAGCGGCAAGACGAGAAGAACCGCGACCTGCTCGTGCCGGGGCGTGGAGCTCGTCCTCGCCGGAGAGCCGCGACGCGTCTATGCGTGCAGTTGCCTGGAGTGCCAGCGATGTACCGGAACGGCGTTCTCGTATCGGGCGATCTACGCCGACTCCGCCCTTGTCGGCCTGAAAGGCGAGACCAGATCCTGGCGCAGAACCGGCTCGTCGGGGCAATGGTTGGAGCAGACATTCTGCACCACGTGCGGGTCGGTCGTTTTCATGCGGGCAGAAGGGCTGAAGGATGCGCTGTCGGTATCGGTCGGCTGTCTGGAGGACCCGGAATTCCCGCCCCCGATCATGCTCCATTGGCCTGCCCGAAAGCATAAATGGCTTTGTTTGGAAGGCGTGCCCGAAGCAGCCGCCTCTTGAGGAGCGGATCACCCAGAGCAGCGCGACACTTGGCTTGCGGCAGGGCGGATAGCTGCCGCGGACGACTGCGACCCGAAGGCTCCCTTGCAACACTTTGCACTCCTCGACGTTCTCCCTCGGCTTCGCCCGGTGGGCTGCGGAAAACCGGCAGGCCGATCATAGTCGCCTTTGGTCGCGTTGTGGTTGGGCCGGCCAAGGAGGACGCAATGACGAAAGAGAGCAACAACACGCAGCAAGTTCTGCAGTGCATGACAACCGAGCACTTCGTGCTGCAGACCGCCCGCGCAGCCACGATTCAAGAAGCGAACCAGCGCGCCAATCTGTTCCTCACGTCGGTCTCAAGCGTAACGATCGCTCTGTCATTCGTCGCGCAAGTCACGGAAATGGGTATGCCTTTCGTGCTGTTCAGCCTGATCCTGCTGCCTTGCCTGTTCTTCATCGGTCTGGTCACCTTCGTGCGCGCCGTGCAGGTTGCGATCGAGGATATGGTGCACGCTCGTGGCATGGCGCGGATCCGGCACTATTACGTCGAAATCGCGCCAATCATGCAAAAGTACCTCATCCATTCCACGCATGATGACCGCTCGGCGGTGCTCGTCGACAAGGGCTTCAACCCGTCGCCCCTGCAGTATTTCATGACGACCGCAGGCATGGTGAGTACGATCAGCGGCGCGATCGCAGGCGTCTTTACGGGCATAGTGGCAACATCGGTAATCGGCTCGGGAATGTCGCTCGGGGTTATTTCCGGAATTTTGGCTTTCGTTACAAGCATCCTGCTGCTGCGGCATTACCACGCCCGAGCCTGGGCGGCGGCCGAGCAGAAATTGATGACACTTTTCCCGGGCGTGCCCGGCAAATGACGTCACTCAGCCCTGCTCGCCCCTACGCCGGTTGCAGCTGCCCGCGGCAAGGCGCGACCGCGCCAGGCAGAATCGCAGCCCTCGTCAGTCGAGCGGTTCATGCTGATAGAGCTCATCCATGCTGAGCGATGCCAGAGCGGCGAAAGGCGCCTGCTTTTTCACACGCCCGCCGCTCAGGATCACCACGTCGTCGCAGAACGAGATGGTGCTGTGATGATGGCTGATGACTATGGTCGTGCGGCGGCCTGCCCTCGATTTCAAGGTTTCGACGATTGCCGCTTCCGACAGCCCGTCCACCGCATTGGTGGCTTCGTCCAGGATGAGGATGTCGGGATCGCGCACCAGAGCTCTCGCCAGTGCGATCCGCTGCCGCTGTCCCGCTGAAAGATTGACGCCCCTGTAGCCGACGATCGTCTCGTAGCCTTGCGGCAAATGTTCAATGAATTCATGTGCTTCGGCCAGCCTCGCAGCGCGCTCGGCGTCGCCGGCCGACGCCTCGTCCTGCCCGTAGATTATGTTTTCAAAGATGGTGCCATCCACCAGTTCCAGGTCCTGGCTGGCAAGCGCGATATGCCTTCGCCATTGGCTGGGATCGATCTGGTCGAGGGGTGATCCATCGACCAGAATTCTACCGGTATCAGGTTCGACAAAGCGGCACAGGAGATTGACGATTGTCGTCTTGCCCGCGCCTGACCGGCCGATCAGCGCCGTCGAGCGGCCGCTGCGGATTTCGAAAGCCGCCGAATGCAGCACCACGGCGCGCCGGTCCTTGCCGGAATAGGTAAAGGTCACGTCATCGAACTTGATTCCCTGGCCCAAGCCGCGAAAGGGTCCGCTGCCTTGCGGAGGTTCGGGCTTGTCGGATGGATCCAGCATCCAGACCACCTCTTCAAGCGATCCGCTCAAGCCCTGCAACTGGCTCCAGGCCATTTGCAAAGCCCGCATATACGGCTGCAGCCTGTAGAGCAGGATGACGAACGCGACGATCAGCGGGAAACTCACGCCCACGAACCAGGCGCCGATCACCACCGCCAGAAAGAGCATCGCGTGGAGAACCTCGGTCAGCGGCGGCAACGCGCCCTGACGCGTAAGCAGGACGAAAGCAGCCCGGCGAACCCCATCCGATGCCCGATCGAATACCGCCTTCTCGCGGCTCTCCTGCCCGAAAATGCGGATCAGACGCCCGGCATGCACGAGGTGGAGCATCTGCGATGCGAGATCGCTGTTGCGCGAGGCGACGCTGCGGCTGGGCGCCTTCAAATTGGCTGACAGCACGGCGTGCGCGATCTGAACGAGGACCAATCCCAGTGTGACCAAAAGTGTCATCTGCCACGAAAGCAGGAGCAGAAAGACCAGCAGGATGATTGCAGCCGAGGCGCTGACGATGGCCGCCAGCATGATCTGGATCGCATCCGATGCCCGCCAGGATTCGTTGGATATGATGTTGAGCAGCCGTCCGGGACTTTGCTGGAGGAAGAATGGGTAACCCACCCTCAGCAACTGCTCCGACAGCGCACTGCGGATCGAATGGCTGGCTTTGCCATAGATGAAAGTCGTCAGCAGCGTGTTTGCGAAGGCGAAGATGTTCTTCAGGACGATCGAGCCGAGGATGGCGGCCGAGATGACGATCAGCCGGTCGCGCTCGCTCAAGCTCGATCCGACGTGCTGGAACACGGCGGAAAAGCCGGCCATCCCAGCTTGATCCCCCTGCCCCATGATGATGCCCAGCAGGGGGATGATCAAGCCTATGCCGAAGCCTTCGAGGGCGGCGCCGACAAGGCCGAGAAGCACCACGGCGGGAAGCAGGCGCAACTGCTTCCTTCCAAGCGCGCGGCGCAGCATCGGCAGGCTCGGCGGAACCAGTCGCATTATGGCGTATTCACCCTCGCCTCGGCATTTGCCTGTTGATCCTGTGCTTGTTGATCCTGCCGCACTTGCGGCGCCTGCGGCCATCTCGCCAGCAAAAGCACGGCGAACTTGGCCGCGCCGAGCATATTCATGGCGACGATCGGCCAGTGCGACAGCTTGAGTTCGCGATCGAACGCAGGACCCTTCACCAGTTCCCGGAATGCCGATCTGACTGCCCAGTAGAAATGGCGAAGCAGCCAGGGCGCACGGCGAACATGTTTCAGGCACAGCCCGCCATTGCCCATGCTGTAGTCGCGGTGGAGTTTTTCGATGGCTTTGCGATCTCGCCGGCCGTGATGGTGGAAGATCGTCATATCAGGCACATACTCGACCGGGATGCCGAGCAGCACCGCTCGCACAAGGTAATCCGTATCCTCCGCGGAACGCAGTGGGCCGCCCGCGCCGAACCGCTCGTCGAAAAGCCCGATACGGGCCGCAACATCGCGGTGCATCGTCATGTTGCATCCCAGCACAAAGCCGCCGGGATGAACATCCGATGTAAGCCGCTCGCGGACCGGCGACCGCTTGATCGTGAACGGCAGATCCCTGGCATCGCCGATCTCGACGCGGCCTCCCCGGACGACCCGTTCCCCGGTCGCATAGTGTCGCTGCAAATCGCTGAGGTAGTCACCATGGACCTGGCAATCATCATCGACGAAGACCAGCACACGGCCTCGTGCGCGCGCCAGGCCGGCGTTGCGGGCCGCAGCCAATCCGGGTCGTGGCTCGCAAATAGCCTTCAATGGAATGTCCGACAGTTTGGCGATGCTGCCCAGGCGCTCTGCCGTGCGGTCGGTCGAGCCGTTGTCGACAACCACGAGCTCGGCCGCGAAGGCAGGACGGGCACGGCACGCGGCCTGGATCGACTTGATGCAAGGCTCAAGCACCGCAACGCGGTTGCGTGTGCAGACGATGAAGCTGACCTCGGGCGCTGGTCCATGCTGCGATCCGACCGAAATGGGCGCAGGCATCGTCGCGCGGTTGTGCTGCAGAAGCTGGTGGGATTTGACTGTCATTCTAGCTCGACCCGAGGGAAGGCAGAACCGCTGCGGCCGGCACGGACTGCAAGTACCGCGACAAGGCGTCGACCTGCCTGGTCGCCGACATCGAGACGAGGCTGAACCGCGGCGCGTAAGCGCCGGCACGCAATGCGTACCGCTCGCGACGCCGAATGAGGTCCCATTTCGCGGTCCGCGTCAGGAACTCGTGCGTCAGCAGCGGTTGCATCTCATCTGATATGAGTTGGTAGAGGAAATAGAACAGGTTCAGCGTGCCGGCCTCATAGCTAGGCCTCGTTTCCGCCGGCAGTCCGGAAATTCTCGCTTCCAGTGCCAGAAGCCATTCGGCGGCACGGCCTACCGTATCCGTCGAGACAGCATCGCCGATGTCGCGCAGGTCCCGCGTGTTTTGCGCGAGTTCCTCCCGCTCAAGGGTCTCGGCCACGATCTTCAAATGTGTCCTCCGCATTTCCCCCTTGTGCCTGTTCGTCACGCTTTCGCCGTGGACACGATAGGCAATCAGGTTTTCGGGGATCATTGCGGCCGGGTAACGGTCGGTAAGCCGTCTGAAGAGATCGAAATCTTCGGCGTGCCTGTAGCTCCCGTCGTAATATAGATCGCCGCCCCTTATGACGTTCCTATTATAAACCACTGTAGGATGCATGAATATCGTGAAGAACCTCGACAATATCCGAAGGAGATTTTCCTGGAGCGCCGGATCGGGCAGGCCTTTGACGATGCGGTTGCCAAGCAGGAAATCCACGCCCGCGCCACACAGAGCAAGGTCGGGTCGCTGGTTGAAGAGCGCTACCTGACGTGACAAGCGCCAGGGATAGGCGATATCGTCCGCGTCCATCCTGGCGACCAGATCGCCCCGAGCCACACCTAGCCCTTCGTTCAAGGTTGCGACGAGGCCGCGGTTTTCTCGTGAGATGATGGAGATGCGATCGTCGGTCTGGCGGCACTTCTGCAGGATCTGCAGGGAGTTGTCCGTCGATCCATCATCGATCGCGATGATCTCCAGGCGATCGTAATCCTGCCGCAGGATGCTGCCGAGCGCGGCAGCCAAATAAGGTCCGGCATTATAGATCGGCAGCAGAACGGACACCAAGGGAGCGGCCATGGTCAGCTCCGATCCGTTCGCGGGAGGTCGCGTGCCAGGGATGATGTGCGGCCATCAAGCGGGCCACTGAAACGGGCTCCTGCTGTCCTCCCGAGCCACCCGCCACCGTTCGTTTTGACGCCTGTCGGGATGACGGCGCCGGCTCTTGGCGCAACATAGGGAAAATGGCGCTTGAGGCTGTTGAGCGGCTTTTCGAAAAACAGCCATGACACTGAAGCCACGATGAGGGTCGCCGTTCCCGCAACCAGGAATCGCCCCGGTCCTTGCTCCGAGACGTTGAGCGGGATCCAAGGCTGGGACATGACGGCGAGCGACAGGACGATGGGATGGTACAGGTAAACGCCATAGCTGACGCGGCCAAGCGCCAGTAGTGGCGGCAGTTCGAGAAGCCTCCCCCGATAACCGCCAAGGCCGGACGAGCAGCTCGCCACGACCACTACAAGCGGCGCGAGAGGCAGGACTTCCAGCAGCACCCAGCGGCCCCATTCCTGCACGGGATTTGCCGGCGTCGGCGCAAGCCACTGCAAGACGAAAAACGCGGCCGCGAGTGCCGGCCAGCCGAGTCGCAGCCACTGCGGCAAGCCGGCGGTTCTGGTTCGGTAGACTGCAAGCAGCGCACCTGACGCCAGCGCGTCCATCGATGCCGGCGGAAGCAGGTCGCGGGCGAGGTCGGGACTTCCAGCGATCGGCCAGTAAAAGCGATACGACAACGACAGCAGGATAACGCCGATACAGATCGATTGAAGACGCCGGAGCGGCGCCAGCAAGACGATCAATGGCCAGACGATATAGAACTGCTCCTCGATGCTCAGGCTCCAAAGATGGGCGAGGACCCAAGGCGTCCATTCGTTGCGCAGCGCGAACCAGAAATTCGACAGATACAGCGCATGCCAGACCAGCGATCCCCTCGAATGCTCCAGATCGACCAGCCAAACGAAACCCAGCACGGCAAAGTAGGGAGGGAATATGCGCAGCGCTCGCCTGATGTAGAAGGATTTGAGTGCTGGCGCGGTTTCGAATTCAGCGGCCGAGCGCGCGTCCAGAAGAAGGCGC
Organism: Mesorhizobium sp. M6A.T.Cr.TU.017.01.1.1; assembly: GCF_004023115.1. NCBI lineage: Bacteria > Pseudomonadati > Pseudomonadota > Alphaproteobacteria > Hyphomicrobiales > Phyllobacteriaceae > Mesorhizobium > Mesorhizobium sp. M6A.T.Cr.TU.017.01.1.1. Next base: position 43,763 of record NZ_RZTA01000001.1, on the reverse strand, counting down.
GTGATCAGAAACCCGCTCAGCACGAAGAACAATCGCACGCCGATGTGGCCCCAGAAGGAAGACCCTCCCGCCGCAAAGAAATGCGAATACATCACCATCGTCACCGCGATGGCCCTTAGCGCGTCCAATTGCGTGTCGCGTCTCATCGGCCGCGTCCGCCAGTTGGATGTCTCCGCTGAAATTGTTGCCGCCGATCGTGTTCGCCGCTGCTCACTCTGCGGACAGCGGCGCCTGCGCAATGGCGCTGATCGTTTTCGCTCGAAGCGCTGCGTCTCGCACGGCTTGCGGAGGTTCGGGCGGGGCGATCGAATGGCTCTGCGCCAATCCCCGCCAGTGGGTCCACCAGATTGCAGATTGCCTCAACACCACGCTTCACCGGGCCTCCAGGGAGAATTGCCAAGGAGAGTCTCTTCACGCCATCGAATGCCCCAAGCCCGACGATAGGAAAAAAATGCTGCGCCGCAACACAAAATGTTAACGTGACTGAAATAGTCGCGTGAGGTACGCCTGCGAAATGCGCGAAAACCGCCCGAAATTGCCTATTTTGGCAGTTTTGCGTCCGAATCCCCGACTTATCCACACTTCGTATTGGCGCGAGCGCGCTGCAATGCAGCATGATCGATCGCTAATCAAGAGGAAACGGGCCCACAGACCTGACCTAAACAGAGCACAAAGCTCCCATCGTTGCCGATCGGGTCTCGTAGTTGGGGGACAAAAGCCGGCCTAGTTTATGTCCACTTTTGACCCCCCTGCGCCCACTCTCGGCCAATCCTTACGCCGGTTGCAACTCCCTGCGCGGCAGCCGCGGGAAGGCGATCGCCACCGCCACCGCGCCGAGCCCGACAAGGGCCGAGCCGATGAACAGCCAGGAATAGCTGGCATAGGCATCGAACACCATGCCGCCGGCGAGCGGGCCGAAGGCCATGCCGATGCTGGACAGCATGGTGACGGCACCAAACACCGTGCCGAGGATGCGCTGGCCGAAATATTCGCGCGCCAGCACCGCATAGAGCGGCATCACGCCGCCATAGGTGGCGCCGAAGATGATGGCGAGCGTGTAGAATTGACCAAGCTCGCTAACGGCGAGATAGGCTGCGATGACCACGGACTGTATCGCCAGACCGGTAATCAGCACCGGCTTGACCCCCAGCCGGTCGGCAAGCACGCCGTATAGAAGCCTGCCGCCTAAGCCGGCCAGGCCCTCGATGCTGTAGATGCTGACCGCCGCCATCGGCGCTATGCCGCACTGCATGGCATAGCTCACCATGTGGAAGATTGGCCCGGAATGCGCCGCGCAGCAGGCAAAGAAGGTCAGTGCCAGAACGATGAATTGCGGCGAGCGGAACGCTTGGCGAACCGACATGCCGGTATCGTTGGCGGCAATATCGGCGGCGGCGCCGTCGGCGGCAGGCTTGGGCGGCTGGCGCACCAGCAATGCGGCCGGCACCAGCAGCGCCCATGCCGCGACGCCGATGACGAACATGGCGGTGCGCCAGTCATAGGCCGTGATCAGCCATTGCGCGAAGGGCGAGATCGTCATCGGCGCCACGCCCATGCCCGCCGAGACCAGGGAAACGGCCAAGCTGCGATTGGTGTCGAACCAAGCGGCGGTCAGCGCGATCATCGGCGCGAAGAAGGCGCTTGCCGCGAGGCCGACGAGCACGCCATAGGTGATCTGGAAGACAAGCAGCGAGCCGGTGCGGCTGGCCAGCACCAGCGCCAGCCCGAGCAGCAACGCACCTGTCATCACCACGATGCGGGCGCCGTAGCGATCGTAAATGGCGCCCCAGGCGAAGCCGCCGAGGCCCATTACCAGGAAGTTCAGCGTCATAGCGCTCGATATGCCGGCGCGCGACCAATCTGTGTCGAGCGCCATCGGCTCGAGGAAGATCGCCAGCGAGAACATCGCCCCGAGGGCGACACAGGTCATCACAGCACCTGCCGCGACAATGACCCACCGATAGGAAAGGCTCATGTTTTTCTCCCGAGATCGTTTGGACACGGCACGACTTCTTTCGAGCTTCGTCACACCGCTTGCGTCCGAAGGACGATGGCGACATTTCGAATCCTACAATCCGGTTGCGTTTTTTATCCAGTCGGGAAATCGCCCCACTCAATTGCTCCATTGCATTGACCGTGCACCGTCCTGAGCTAGATTTCCAACCTGGCGATCAGGAGCTAACAGGCATGGAACTTCATCGCGGCCGTCTCATCGACCACGTCCAGCTGGTGGTCAGGGATCTCAAGGCCAGCCGCCGCTTCTACGAGGCGGTTTTCAAGGTGCTCGATATTCCAATCGGCGGCAGCGCCGAGGATTATTTCTGGGCCGACGAGCTGTTCGTCTCCAGCATCGACAGCCGGGCGGCCAACGGGCAACTGACCGGGCGCCACCACCTTGCCTTCCAGGCAAAGGACCGCGCGATGGTCGACGCCTTCTACAAGGCCGGCCTCGATGGCGGCGGCACGGACAATGGCGCACCGGGCGAGCGGCAGCACTACCATCCCGGCTATTATGCCGCCTTCCTGCTCGATCCCGACGGCAACAATATCGAGGCCGTCTTTCACGGGCCGGCGAACCGCAGCGCCGCTTCGGTGAAGATTACGTTTTAGCTCGATGGACAGGGATTCTCGTTACGTCGCGCCGCGCCAGGGCTTGATATTAAACTTCAACGCAGCGACGCTCAAAGGCTACCGCATGGCCATCGAGGAAGCGCCGCTGTCTTTGCCACGGAGCGCCTGCCCTATCGCGTCAGCGCCGCCATCTGGCTCGCCAGGAAGTCGACGAACAGCCGGGCGCGGACCGGTAGCTGTCGCCCGTACGCATGGACGATGTGCACCGGCATGGTCGGCATCGCCACCTCGGGCAGGATGCGGACCAGACGGCCGGTGTCGAGATCGTCCTGCACGGCAAACTGCATCAGATGCGCGATACCGGCTCCAGCAAGCGCCGCTTGCCGGATGGCACCGCCGTCATCGGTATCGAGCCGCCCGTTCGGCACGATCACCATGCCGTCGGCCAGGATAACGGGATAGGGACGGCCGGCCATCTGGTAGCGGACGAAGTCGTGGCTCTGCAAATCCTCGATCGAGGCCGGCCGGCCGTGCCGTTCGACATAGGCCGGCGACGCCACCAGCATGATCGGCAGATTGGCGATCTTGCGCGAGACGAGCCCGGTGTCCGACAGCGCCCCCATGCGCACCGCGACGTCATAGCCTTCGCGGATCAGGTCGGCGTGGCGGTCGGTGACGCTGAGCTCGAGCTTCACCTCGCTGTGCTGAGCCAGGAACGCTTGCGCCCATGCGGCGATCAGGCCGCGCCCGAGTTCGACGGATGCCGTGACGCGCAGCAGGCCGCGCGCCGTATCGGCCATCTGGACTATGTCCTCGGCATCATCGAGCGCTCTCAGCAAAGGCGCGACCCGCTCGTAATAGGCGAGGCTTTCGCTGGTCAGCCCAAGCCGGCGCGTCGAGCGCTGGATCAGCCTGACGCCCAGCCGCCGCTCGAGCCGCGCTACGCTCTTCGACACCGCCGACGGGCTGGAGCCGACCAACCGGCTGGCCGCATGGAACGAGCCGGCGTCGACCGTGCGCACGAAGGCGACGAGACCGGCGGTCTTTTCGAGGATGGTGGTCATTCAAGAATTCCAGGCACGAAAGAACCGATCGAGGCGATCCTAATACGCTATCCCATCACTATTAAATACCGCTCATCGTCAACGAAGGAGAGATTTGATGAGCAAGCTGAACGGCAAGGTGGCCATCGTCACCGGCGCCTCCAAGGGTATCGGCGCCGGCATCGCCAAGGGTCTTGCGGCGGCCGGTGCCGCCGTGGTCGTCAACTATGCTTCGTCGCCGGAAGGTGCGGACCGCGTCGTTGCCGCGATCAAGGCCGCAGGCGGCCGAGCCATTGCCGTCCACGGTGACGTGTCGCAAGCGGCCGACGTGCGCCGCCTGTTCGAGGCCGCCAAATCGTCGTTCGGCGCGGTGGACATCCTGGTCAACAACGCCGGCGTCTTCGCATTCGAGCCGCTGGAAGCGGTGACCGAGGCCGAATTCCACCGTGAGTTCGACACCAATGTGCTGGGCACCATCCTGACCATCCGGGAAGCGGTGAACCATTTCGGCGCCGGAGGCGGCAGCGTCATCAACATAAGCTCGGTCGCCAGCCTCAACCCGCAGCCGAACTCGCTGGTCTACGCCGCCACCAAGGGCGCGGTGGATTCGATCACGCTGTCGATGTCGCGAGAACTGGGCGCCCGCAACATCCGCGTCAACGCCATCGCGCCCGGCGGCGTCGACACCGAAGGCCTGCAGCGGATCGGCATCGTCGGCAGCGAGTTCGAGAAGCAGGTCATCGCCATGACCCCGCTCGGCCGCTTCGGCCAGCCCGACGACATCGCCCGAATCGCGGTGTTCCTCGCCTCAGACGACGCGTCCTGGCTGACCGGCGAGCGCATCACCGCCTCGGGGGGCTGGCGGTAGGCATCGAGCGCGGACTGCGCCGTTTCACGGACCCAAGCAGCGACATTGATCACCGGCAATCGATGACGGGGGCGATCTGTGCCCTATGTTGCGACGAGGGAGGAGCGCCGTTCGGTACCGATGACGGCGAGGAACCAGGAAGATGACGGACGACGAAAGAGCAATCCGAAAGCTGGTCGAGACGTGGATGGATGCGAGCAAGCGTGGAGACACCGCAACCGTCCTCAGCCTGATGACGGACGACGCGATCTTCATGGTTCCCGGCCGGGAGCCTTTCGACAAGGAGATCTTCGCAGCGGCCGCGCAGGAGATGGCCGGCGTTCACATCGACGGCACGAGCGATATCGTGGAACTACAGCTTCTCGGCGACTGGGCCTTCATCCGCAGCCGCATCGACATGACCGCGACCCCGCCGAATGGCGAGCCGGTCCATCGATCGGGATATGCGCTGACGCTCCTGCGCAAGGAGGCGGATGGTGCATGGCGGCTGGCCCGCGATGCGAACCTGCTGACCGCGCAAGACTAGAGCCGGTCTCCGGCATCTCTGCACCGGAAGGTGCGCCAGGGGAGCGATAAGATGGCAAAGAAGCGATGCAGCTCGCCCTGAACAGCGTTCCCCTCCTCCACCTGATCACACCGGCAACAGGGCGTTCGGCTTGACATCGGCGATGGAGGCGAAAGTGTGCGTTTCGCGCACGCCGGGCAGTGGCAGGATGACCCGCTGCAGGAAATCCTGGAACACCGCCATATCGGCGATCCGCGCCTTCACCAGATAATCGAAACCGCCAACCACCATATGGCACTCCAGAACCTCCGGAGCTTTCGCCACGGCTTCGGCGAAACGGTCAAAGACATGCGGCGCCGTGTGGTCAAGCCGGACCTCGATGAACACCAGCGTTCCCCGGCCGACCTTGCGCGGATCGAGCACGGCCCTGACCGCGGTGATGAACCCGTCGCGGAACAGCCGCTTCACCCGCTGGCTGGTTCCGGTCGGCGAAAGCCCGACACGCCCGGCAAGATCAAGCGTCGTCCGGCGCCCGTCCTCCTGCAGCAGCCGGAGCAGGCTGCGGTCTATCTGGTCGAGATCGCCCATCTCACAATCCACGCTATCTCAGGGATTTATATGCTAATTTCACGCAGAGATGTCAAAATCAACGTATTTCATCACCTAAAACCCCGCAATAGCCTGCGCTTCCCTCACCCACTCAAAGCGAACGTGGTGAGCCAATTCGACGAACACAGGAGTGCAGGATGACCAAGGAAGCGTTCAGCCCAACCGGCAAGAGTGCGGCGGAAATCAGCAAGGGAGCGACCGAGATCCTGGTGCTGAGCGAAGCCGACGTGATGGCGTGCATCGACCTCAGCCAGCTTCTCGATGTTCTGGAAGACGGCTTCAAGGCGCTGTCACAAGGCAAGGTCGTCAATCCACCCCGACCACAACTCGACATCCCCGGGGCCGGCTACAGCCTCGCCATGCCGGCCTGGATGGAGGGCATGAACCTGACCGTCAAGATCGTCAATGTCTTCGAAGGCAATTTGGCGAAGAACTTGCCCAGCCACCTCGCCACCATCAGCCTGTTCGATCCGCTGTCCGGCCTGCCGGTCTGCATCATGGACGGCACCTTCATAACAGCGGTGCGAACCTCCGGCTCCGCCGTGCTGTCGGTGCGCGCGCTTGCCCGCCGGGACGCCAGGATTGCGACCGTGGTCGGCGCCGGCGTGCAGGCCAACCAGCACCTGCATCTGTTGCCGCTGGTGCGCGACTTTGCCGAAATCCGTGTCGCTTCAAAGAGCTTCGACGATGCGGCAGCGCTTGCCCGGCTGCATCCGTCGGTGGTGGCGGTCGCCGACATCGAGGCGGCAGTGCGCAGTTCCGACGTGGTGTGCCTCGCGACCCACTCCTACGAGCCGGTGATCGACGCAGGCTGGGTCCAGCCGGGCACGCATGTCTCGTCGGTCGGGGTGGCGCCGCCCGGCGGTGAAATGCCGATCGAGCTCATCGGCAAATCCAGTCTTTTTGTCGAGACCAAGGATGCATTCAAACCGACCCCGGTCGGCTCTTGCGAGCTTGCCGACTTCGACCCGGATTTCGGCACCGAGCTTGGAGCCATGCTGCTCGACCGCGCGCCGGGCCGCGTTTCGGATCAACAGATCACCACCTACAAGGCGATGGGCATTGCCATGGAAGACATGGTCGCCGCCGACCTCGCCTATCGTTGCGCCAGGCGTCTGCGCAAGGGAAAGCTCATCGTGCTGTAGGCGCGTGCCGCGAGCCAGGCGGGATCGACGTTGCTGACAATGGCGCTCAGGCCGGCCCGCGCTTCAGCGCCTGCGCCATGCAGTGGATGCCGCCGCCGGTCTTCGAGATCTCGCTCATGTCGACCGCCGCCACCTCGAAGCCGCGCGCCTTGAGCTGGCCGATCAGCGTCTGGCTGGACGTCGGCGCGATCACCCTGTCCTTGCCCAGCGACATGAAGTTGCAGCCGAGCGCCATCGTATCCTGGAACGGCACGTCGATGATCTCGTGGCCCTTGCCCTTCAGCCAGTCGACGATGCCCGGCTCCGTGCAGGCGAGGCAGACGGCGGTCAGCTTTTCGGCGATCGGCACCACCATCAGATCGATATGGACATAATATTCGTCGATGAAGGCGATGCGGGTCTCCCAGCCCTCCTTGTCGAACCAGGCCTGGACCTGGCGCGCGCCCTCCTCCTGCGTGCGGGCGCCGCCGCAGCCGATCAGCACCACGCCGTCCTCGATGACGTTGAAGTCGCCGCCCTCGAACGTGCCCGCCGTGACCATGTCGTAGATCGGAATGCCGAGCTTCTCATACGTGCGGATCGCCGCGTAATTCTCGCCGCGCCGCCACCAGTTGGCCATCGCGGTGATGATGACGCCATACGGCGTCATGACACTGGAATCGCGCGAATAGACCTGCATCGGCAATTCCGGCGTCGGCTCGTGCCAGTGGATGTTGACGCCGAAATGCTCGTAGGCGGCGACCAGGTCCTTGTGCTGCGCCTGCGCGATCTGGACGTTGCACGGCGCCTCGCGCAGATGCTTGCGCGACAGCGAGCTGGTCGAGAGGTGGCGCAGGAAATTCGGCGAGCCGAGCAGCACGTCGGTCAGCACATCGGTCTCGTTGGCGAAGCCCCAACCGGTCAGCGGCTTGGTGCCGCCGGCCGGGTTGCGGCGCTGCAACGAAAACGGTTCTGCTACGATGCGGTCATGAACGGTCATGGAGTTCTCCTGGCTTGGGTGATCACGCGGCTTGCGGGTTGCTTGGTATCCACCAGTCCCGTCCGCGCGGGGTGGTGACATATTCCGGCCAGCGGAAATGGATCGGCGGCTCATAGTCGCAGAGCGGCGCCAGCCATTTGCTGCCGCCGATGCCGCCACCGGTGCGGGCGACGAATTCGTCCATCGCCGCATCGCGGGCGGCCTTGTCTTCGAGCAGGCGAAGTGCTGCCAGCGCGATCGTCTTCGCGGCACAAGTGACCATCGGATCGATCGTCGCAGAAATGCCGCCCAGCGCGTTCATCGCCCAGGACGGATAGGCGTGGCCATTCTGCGCACGCAGCGCCGGGCGGGCGACGTAGAACCGCGCCGTCGGCGTGTGCCATGACATGTCGGTGTAATCATCGGAGGTCGAGTTGAGTTGCGACGGCGGCAGGTCGCGGCGCAGGATCGCTTCTGCATCCTGCGGCGCAATCAGCTGCTCCAGCTCGGCGATGAACGGCTCGTCGGTCGCCGCGCCGCCGGCATTGACTTGGATTTCGCGGGCGACGGCCTTGGCCGTCTCGTCCCAGCGCGGCGGCCCGACCGTCGACAGCGCCTCATAGGCGATGCCTGACATCGCGTGATTGGCGAGGCCCGGCCGCGATTTCGACACCCAGTGCCGCTCATGGCGGCAGCCGCTCATCTTAGCGGCGGCTTCCGCATTGCGGTCGAGCACGGCGGTCACCTGCTCAGCCATCGCCAAGGTCGGCACGCGGATCATGTACTGGATCTCGGCCAGCCCTGCCGGCAGATTGTCAGCGGTCGCCTGTCCTGCCGTCAGGATCGCCTCGCTGATCGACCAGCCGCCCTGATGCGGCAGCATGGAATCGCGCAGCGCCTTGGAGGCCATGTACATCATCATGAGCGCGTCGTTGGCGCCGGGCGCCCGCACCGCCGAATGCGCCTGCGGGATCGGCGCGCCATCGCTTACGCGAACCCAATTTTCGGGTTCGTCGCACACAAAGCGGTAGATCATCGCATAGGCCGCGCCGCAATGCGTGTCCCAGCGCGCCGTGTTGCAGAGCGGCAGCATGTAGAAGGGATGGAAGGAGATCATGCCGGCGAGGCCATCGTAGTAGCCCTTTGCCGCATGGATCGGCTTCGACCCCCGCACTTTCTCCGCCGGCTCGCCGGTGAAGCGCAGCGTGCCTGATATGCCGTGCCGCTGCATCGCCGCCTTGGTCGCCAAAAGCCCGCCGAGGCTGGCGATACCGAGCCCGGAATGCGGATCGGTGTGGCCGCCGGCCTCAGCGCCGAGGCCCGCGCGCGGTCGCTTGACGGTCGCCGCGTCCTGGCAATTGCCCGGCACAGCGTCGTATTCGGCGTACATGCCGATGGTCGGCCCGGCGCCATTGGTCCAGTGGGCGCAGAAGGCGGTGGGCATGCCGCCGGAGCCTTCCTCGACGGAAAAGCCTTCGTACTTCAACTGCTCGACATACCAGGCGGCCGACTGGTATTCGCGCCAGGCGGTCTCGCCGAGGTCGAAGATGGTCCGCGTCCACGCCGAAAGCGACGGCTGGATGTCGTCCAGACAGGCAAGCGCGGTCGCTTGGGCTGAGGTGGTCACCGGTTCCTCCATGACTGAAAGAAAGCAGTGAAGCGCCTCGCCAAAAAGTGATATGTTTTTCCGGCTCATGCAAATTCGGTTCACCTCTTGAGAATTCCCTCGACGCAGGCGCTGCGCGCCCTCGACAGTTTTGCCCGCCACGGCAGCGTCTGGCGCGCCGCTGACGAACTGCATCTGACCCGCAGCGCCGTCAGCCATCAGCTGCGCCTACTCGAACGCGATCTCGGCTTCGATCTGCTCGAGCGCATCGGCAAGGGCGTGGCGCTCACCCCGCGCGGCCAGCGCTATGCCAGCGACGTGCGCAAGGCGCTGACGGTGCTGGGCGACGCCGTGAGCCGCCATGCCGGCACCGGCGTCGGCGGCTCGTTCAGCGTCAGCTGCACCCCGGGCTTCGCCTCGCTATTCCTGTGTACTCACATTGGCGAATTCCGGCAGATGTACCCCGATGTCGCCCTGCGCATCCTGACGCCGCGGCGGCTGGACGATGTCAGCAATGCCGAGGCCGATGCCTTCATCGCCTTCGGCGTCGGCAACTGGCCGAACCGCGCGGTCGAGCTGTTGTGCGAGATCTCATTCACGCCGCTGTGCAGTCCGACGCTGCTCAACAAGATCGGCGGCTTTTCCAAGCCCGCCGACGTGCTGCGCGCCAATCTCCTGCATCTCGGCGACACCGAGGACTGGGCGCGTTGGCTGGCGCTGTCGAAGGTCGAGAATCCCGACATCGAGGGCGGCATCTTCTTTTCCGACATGAACCTGGTTTTCTCGGCGGCGATCGCCGGCCAGGGCATCGCCATGGGCGACGAGCTGACCAGCCGCCGGGCGCTGAGCGAAGGCCGGCTGGTGCGCCCATTCGACATCGCGATCAAATCACCGCGGTCGTATTTTCTCGTGTCAGAGCATGCGAAGGCCGGGCATCCGGTGCTGAATGTTTTTAGTGGATGGTTGCGGTCGAAGCTGTCGGAGAACCAGCGTTAATCTCCCCCCTTGAGGGGGAGATGGCCGCGAAGCGGCCAGAGGGGGTTGGTCCGACTGGGCTCGGCCCGATCTGCTTTCAAAGAAAGAGGAAGTCGCCACTCCACGCGCAGCGACCCCCTCTGTCGCCTTCGGCGACATCTCCCCCTCGAGGGGGGAGATTAGCTGCATAGATGAATCAAATTTGCCGGTCAGGCGAAAACTATTCGGTTGCGGTAAGCCGCCGCCCTGCCTACGATTTCAATCAGCATTGAGGACAAAGGCAGGATGCAGCAACCCGGCCGGGCCGCAGAGATCAAGGCAATCGGGATCGGCAAGAGCTTCGGCTCATTCCGTGCGCTGGACGATCTGACGCTCGATATCGGCCGCGGTGAGTTCCTGACCCTGCTCGGTCCGTCAGGCTCGGGCAAGACCACCTTCCTGATGATCCTTGCCGGCTTCATTCAGCCCACCGACGGCCGCCTTTACAGCGACGGCGTCGACATCACCGAGCGACCGGCCGAGCAGCGCGCCGCCGGCATGGTGTTCCAGGGCTACGCGCTGTTCCCACATATGAGTGTCGAGGCCAACATCGCCTTCCCGCTCAAGGTGCGCAAGAAATCGTCGGCCGAGATCAAGCGACGCGTCAGTGAGATGATCGAGCGCGTCGGGCTGAAGGGCCACGAGAAGAAACTGCCGTCGCAATTGTCCGGCGGTCAGCAGCAGCGCGTGGCGCTGGCACGCGCCCTGGTATTCGAGCCGGGCGTGCTTTTGCTCGACGAGCCGTTCTCAGCGCTCGACAAGGGCCTGCGCGGCCAGATGCAGGCCGAGATGAAGCGGCTGCACCAGGAGACGGGCACCACCTTCGTCTTCGTCACCCACGACCAGAGCGAGGCGCTGGCGCTGTCGTCGCGCGTCGCCATCTTCAACCACGGCAAATTGCTGCAGGTCGGCGCGCCGGACGAGGTCTACGACCGGCCGGCCAACCGTTTCGTCGCCGAGTTCCTCGGCGAGATCAACATGCTGCCGCTGAAGGGCGTGCGCAACGCCGACAATGGCGCCACCGGCCTGTGCGAAGACCGCACCATCAACCTGCGCGGCAATGCCAACGCGGTCGGCAGCAACGCCATCCTGGCGATCCGGCCAGAATACATGTCAATCGCGCCCGAAGCGGCAGCGGGCGAGAACGGCATCGCCGCCACCGCGGTCGCCTCGACCTATCTTGGCGCTGCGACGCGGCTCGATCTGACGACACGCCAGGGCGCCAAGGTGACGGTCTCCGTGCCGAACGAGGTTGCCGCCTCGGCGCTCAGCAAGGGCAATTCCGTGTGGCTGACATGGCCGGCGGAAAAGGGTTTCCTCCTTCCGGACGGAGGACAATGACGATCGGCGTGACGAAGCTGAAATTCGCCAAGCCTACTTTCGGGAAATATCAACGACAAAAAAAGGGGAACTGACATGACAAATGAAACCAAGAAACATTCCATCGAGACGCTGTCCGCCAGGGCGGCGCGCGGCGAAATCTCGCGTCGGCAGTTCACGCAGCTGGCTGCACTCGTGCTGGCCGGCACGCCGATGCTGCTGCGCTCGACCGGTGCCTTCGCGCAAGCCAAGCAACTGGTGCTGGTCAACTGGGGCGGCGACGCCATCACCGCCTATGATGCGGCCTATGGCCAGGCTTTCACCAAGGAGACCGGCATCACCGTCAAGATGGACGGCTCCGGCCCGACCGAAGGCGCTATCGCCGCGCAGTTCAAGAGCGGCGCTCCGACCTGGGACCTGGTCGACGTCGATCCGTTCTCGGCCATCACGCTCGGTGCGCAGGGCATGCTCGAGCCGATCGACTATTCGATCGTCGACAAGAAGAAGATGCGCGAGGGCTTCGGCTGGGAGCACGCCGCCTCGACCTATTTCTTCTCCTATGTCATCGCCTACGATTCCGAGAAATTCGGCAGCCAGGCGCCGACCGGCATGGCCGATTTCTTCGACGTGGCGAAATTCCCCGGCAAGCGCTCGCTCTACAAATGGGGCGTGTCGAGCTGGGAAGCCGCTCTTTTGGCCGACGGCATCGCACCGGCCTCGCTCTACCCGCTCGATCTCAAGCGCGCGCATGACAAGATCGCCGCCTTCAAGGAGAATGTCGTCGCCTATTGGGGCGGCGGCGCCGAAAGCCAGAGCGTGCTGCTCGACGGCGAGGCCTCGATGGCGATCGTCTGGTCGACCCGGGCCTCGCTGATCGAGCAGGATTCCGGCGGCAAGATCAAGTTCATCTGGGACCAGGGCCTGATCTCGCCCGGCGCGCTCGCAGTGCTCAAGGGCAATCCCGGCGGCAAGGACGCGGCGATGAAGTTCATCGCCAGCGCCCAGGATCCGGAAAAGCAGCTCATTATGTTCGACAAGCTCGGCCAGGGTCCGGCCAATCCGGCGACCGACGCGCTGATCCCCGCCGACAAGAAGCGTATCAACCCGGTCGACCCCGAAAACATGAAAAAGCAGATCGCGCTCGACATGGAGTGGTACGCCAAGAACTACGGGGCCGCGCTCGACGAGTACACGAAGATCATCTCCGCCTGATAGGCCTGGGGAAACCGGGCCGAGATGAAAGCATACTTCTCCGACAGGATGGGCGCGGCGCTATTGATGGCGCCGCTGCTCCTATTCCTTGGCGCCGCCTATGCCTGGCCATTCTTCGGCGTCGTGAACTGGAGCTTCACGCTGCCCGAGCCGGGGCTCGGCCAGTATGGCACGCTGCTTAGCGACCCGCTGGTGCAGTCGGTATTTGTCCGCACGCTGCGCATCGCGGCAATCGTCACGATCGTTTCGGTTGCCGCCGCCTACGCCATCACCGTGGTGTGGGTGCGCGGCACGCCTGCGCAGCGTGTCGTCGCTGAGTTCTGCATCCTGGTGCCGTTCTGGATCTCGGTGCTGACGCGCGCCTTCGGCTGGGTGGCGCTGCTTTCCAATCGCGGCCTGTTCAACACCTGGCTGCAGGCGATCGGCTTCATCTCAGAACCGCTGACGCTGGTGCGCAACGAATTCGGCGTTATCGTCGGCATGACGCACTTCCTCATTCCCTTCGCCGTGTTTCCGCTGGCGTCTTCCATGCGAAGCCTCGACGACCGGGTGCTGCTGGCGGCGCGCGGGCTCGGCTCCAGCCGCATGCGCACCTTCTGGTCTGTCTTCGTGCCGATGACCCGCTCCGGCATCATCGGCTCGGCGCTGATCGTCTTCGTCTTTTCACTCGGCTTCTTCGTGACGCCGGCGATCCTCGGCGGCGGCCGCAGCGTGATGATCGCCGAGCTGATCTATCTCCGCATCTTCCAGAGCCCGGACTGGGGGCTGGGTGCGGCGATCAGTGTCGTGCTTGTGCTGTTCGTCGGCGCGCTGATGGCGCTACTGTTCCGCTATGTCAGACCGAAGCAGCTGATCTGATGCCGACTTACCGCCCCGGCCCCGTCTCGCTGATCCTCGCCGCGCTGGTGGCGCTGTTCCTGCTGTTGCCGCTGCTTGCCGTCATACCGGTGTCGCTGACGCCGACCCGCATGCTGGCGATGCCGTCCGGCGAATTGTCGTTGCGCCACTACCGGGCGCTGATCGAGGATCCGCGCTGGATCAACTCGATCCTGCTCTCGATCAGGATCGGCGTCGTCAGCAGCGCCTTTTCCACCGTGCTGGCGCTCTGCTTCAGCCTTGGTGTGTGGATGTTCCAGCCGCGCTTCACCGCCGCACTCGTCGGCTTCGTGCTGCTGCCGATGGTGGTGCCGCCGGTGGTCTCGGCAATAACGCTCTACTTTCTTTTGACCTCGATTTCCGGCGTCAGCTCGTTCTTCGGCTATGACACCTGGCTCGGTGTCGCCATGGCGCATGCGGTGATGACGGTGCCCTTCGCCACGGTGCTGATCCTGGTGTCGCTAAGCCAGCTCGACCGGCGTATCGACCTTGCCGCACGCGGCCTCGGCGCCACGGTGTGGGAGCGCGCCACCCGCATCATCATGCCCAATATCAAGTTCGGCATCATCACCGCAGCCCTGCTGTCCTTCGTGCTCTCATGGGAAGAGATCGGCGTCACCCTGTTCATCACCTCGGTCAACGCCATCACGCTGCCAAGGCTGATGTGGATGGGCCTGCGCGACAACATCGACCCGGCGATCGCAGCACTCTCGGTGATCCTGATCATCATCACGGTGCTGGTGCTTGTGGTGCGCAGTGTTGTGGTCAGGCTGCGCGGGGCGCCTTAGACAAAACTCACCGAGACGCGGCCAAACCTGCCTAAATCGCCGGTGACTTTGTCACCGGCCTCGACGCTTATCGGCGTCACACAGGTGCCGGTTATCACCATCTGTCCCGGCTGGAGTGCTATGCCCAGGCCCGACAGTTCATTGACGATCCATGTGAGCGCAATCCGAGGATCGCCCAATACAGCTGCCCCCGTTCCGTTATGCTGCGACTTTCCAGAAACGAAAGCGACCACCGGGTGCTTCGCGAGATCCACGTCGCGCCAATCGTCTTCTGCAGCTTGGCCGATGACGAACAGGTTGGCACAGGCGTTGTCCGCTATGAGCTGCGGCGCCCCGACTGCGCAGAAATCGTCGTATCGTGAGTCCGGTATTTCGATCGCGGGGTGCAAGGCCGCTACGGCATCCATCACCTCAGCGATTTCATAGGGTGCTGGACGAGGCGGCAGTTGGCGGCCGAAACGGAAAGCGAATTCGATCTCGGCCACGCGCATCTTGCTCGTCGCCAGGGAAATGGCCCCACCGACCTCAATCTCTTTTTCAGCCAGGAGACGCCCGGCCATCGGGCCGTCGACGTTGATGTGCCTTTGTCCGGCCAGACTGGTTGCGGCAATCTTCCAACCGAAAAGCGGAGCCGCCGAACGATCCATCACATGCGACTGGATAGCGTAACCTTCGATGCGCGTTTGTGGCCGTAACTCCTGGGGTATGGCGTCGAGACGGGTGCCCTTCTCCCAATGGCTCACCAACAACTGGGACGCGGCCCTGGCCTTTTCTGGATCGAGCATCGTCAGCTCCGGAAATCAAAGAAGACGCCTCACTACCCGTCGCTTCGTGGATCAGGAGCCGGCAAGGAACATTCTGCTAGTGGACCCGTCCACACATGGGGCAAGGATAGATGACCAGGAATCGCGAGTCCACATTCACGCTCCGCATACCAGGCATCATAGCCGGACTGCAGATCGCAGTGCCGTCGCCGATTGTCTTTCCGAGATGGAACAGCGGGCGGCGTCTCCATCACCGGGTTCACGCCGTGGTGATTGGTGACAAGGAAACCTTGTGCCATCGGATGCGTTTTAGAGTGTTCGACAGCAGGGGCTTCACCATGAATCAAGGATGGTTTTCCAGGCCGGTGTCAGTTTCGGTCGGCATTGCCGGCGCGACCCGACACATCTTGAGCGCACAGCAGGCAGTAGAACTACTGGCGGGCCAGTGGCGGGATGCGGGCAGTCTGCAACACAGCTCAGCGCTGCGCGCATGCCGCCGGGCCATGAGCGGCGATGTTTCAGCCGAAATCGCCAGGGATGCGTTTGTCGGAGCCGCGCGGGAGGCGCATGTTCTGGTCGAGTGAGCCGCCGAACAGAGCCGGATAGTTGGCGGCTATATTACGGCGTCGCCCTATCCCATGGCGTGGCGGATAGTCTTGGACAAACGGCTGAGGAATGCCGGTCTCGACGATGCGTCAAGCTTCCACGATAGGACCGCCGTCGCCATTTTCCGCGGCAACACCCCGACCGATAGGAACCACGCGGCAAGCACGGCGCGCCGTCGCAGGGACGCTGTCATTTCGAGACTGGCGACGGCGCCGGCCGCCCCGAGCGCCAGCCGGGAATCGTCGGCCACGGGGTGCAGTCGCCTGTCTGCGCACAGCGATGCCAGTCGCTCTTCCAGGTGGACCGGATCGTGGCGGACAGCCTCGGACGGCACGACAGTCAGGCCGATCTCGGAGGCCTGGTCCGACAACGCCTGCATGCGGCGGAAATCGTGGATTACCCTCCAGCGCGCCCGCTCGGCGAGCTTTTCACCGAAGACCGAATGGTTGGCGCCGTGGATCCGATAGGCGCCGACGCATTCCTCAACGGACTGGACGTGCCCGTACATAGGCGCCAGCGTTGCAAGATAGCCGTCAGCGCCCTGGCGGAACTCCGGCTCCGGAATCGGCATGATCGATTCCAGCGTTGCGCGGTCAAAGGCCAGCCCGCTGGTCACGGTTGTCTGATAGCGGCCCTTGTGCAGCAGTTTCGGCATGACGTCGCCGCTGTCGAAGGGCAATTCGGGCGGCGGAAAGACATCCTTGATGCGTTGCCGCTCGTCGACGATATGCAGCCTGGACTGCACTTGGGCCGTTGCCGCATCCCAGGTGTCGACGATCGTGGAAACGGCGGTCGGATAGAGGTAGTCGTCGGCGTCGAGGAAGAGGACGATCTTGCCGGAGCTTGCCGCAAAGCCGGTGTTGAATGCCGCCGCATGCCCGCCATTTTGCGCTCGCGGACACGCGACGATCTCGCCGCGATATGATTCTATGATTGTCGTGGAATTGTCCTGCGATGCATCGTCGACGACGATGACTTCGACGTCCGCGTAGTCCTGCTCCAGGGCGCTGTCGATGCTGCGTTTGAGGAAACGCGCGTAATTGTAGTTCGGAATGATGATGGATACCGGAATCCTCGGTACAGACTGCATCGCGTTTGACCTCGCATCTTGCTTTGGTTTCGGCAAAAGCCCGCTCACGGGCCTGCCCCCTCTTCAAGCGCGACGAGTTCCTGAGAGGAAAGCCTGCGCCTTCCATCAGGAGACGAGTCACGTCTCTTGCGACTTCGTACTGAGGCCGCGATTGCCTTCGAGGGCTGCCGCTTTGGTCAGGTCGGCGGCAGCAAAAGCTCCGACGGTTTCGGCCGGTCGCAACCGAGCCCGACGGAAATGTCTCGCCTTCGGTCGCGATCAGATCGGGATCGAAGTGGACGGGCGCCTTGAAGGCATGGCGGATACTGGCCTTCAAATACGGCTGGAACAAGCCCCGTGCCAGGAACAAGGCTCACAAGCCTGTTACATCGAGGCAGGCGCGCAGCGGCGTGGCCTGTGGATAATCGCGGATGTTGGAGATTGGCGGCAGGTAGCCCGAAGCCGGCGGCAAGCCGGCTTCGGGCTATGACCATGCAGACCTGAACGGTCAGGCGGGCTGCAGCCCGGGCAGCGACAGGTCGGCTTCCTCGGGCAAGTCGCCGGCCATTGCGGCAGCGAACTTGGTCTGGTCGAGTTCCCCTTCCCAGCGCGCCACGACCACCGTCGCCACCGCGTTGCCGATGAAGTTGGTCAGCGCCCGGCATTCCGACATGAAGCGGTCGACGCCGAGGATCAGCGCCATGCCGGCGACCGGCACGGTGGGGACCACCGAAAGCGTCGCGGCCAGCGTGATGAAGCCGGCGCCGGTGATGCCGGCGGCACCCTTGGAGCTCAGCATGGCGACGGCGAGCAGCAGGATCTGGTCGCCGAAGGTGAGCGGCGTGTCGGTCGCC
This sequence comes from Mesorhizobium sp. M6A.T.Cr.TU.017.01.1.1, assembly GCF_004023115.1. NCBI lineage: Bacteria > Pseudomonadati > Pseudomonadota > Alphaproteobacteria > Hyphomicrobiales > Phyllobacteriaceae > Mesorhizobium > Mesorhizobium sp. M6A.T.Cr.TU.017.01.1.1. The sequence continues at coordinate 25,955 of NZ_RZTA01000001.1, read as the reverse complement.
TGCGCGATGAACAGCGCGGCCAGCGTCATGTAGATGTTGGTGCCGTCGAGGTTGAAGGAATAGCCGGTCGGGATGACCAACCCGACCACCGATCGGTTGCAGCCGGCACGCTCCATCTTGGCCATCAGGCCCGGCAATGCCGCTTCCGAGGACGAGGTGCCGAGAACCAGCAGCAGCTCCTCCTTGATGTAGCGGATCAGCGCCAGGACCGAGAAGCCGTTGTAGCGGGCAACTGCGCCAAGCACCACCAGCACGAACAGCAGCGCGGTGAGGTAGAATGTGCCGATCAGCATGGCGAGGTTGGCGATCGAGCCGATGCCGTATTTGCCGATGGTGAAGGCCATGGCGCCGAAGGCGCCGATCGGCGCGGCCTTCATCAGGATGGCGACGAGGCGAAAGATCGGCGTGGTCAGCGCCTGCAGGAAATCGACGACCGGACGGCCGCGATCGCCGACCATGGCCAAGGCAACGCCGAACAGCACCGAGAAGAACAGCACCTGCAGGATGTCGCCCTTTGCGAAAGCGCCGGTGATGGTGTCGGGGATGATGTTCATCAGGAAGCCGACGATGGTGGTGTCATGCGCCTTCTCGGCGTAGCCCGTCACCTTCGTGGCGTCGAGCGTGGCCGGATTGATGTGCATGCCGGCGCCGGGCTGGACGACATTGGAGACGACGAGACCGACGACAAGCGCCAGCGTCGAGAACACCAGGAAATAGATCATCGCCTTGCCGGCGACGCGGCCGACCTTCTGCAGGTCGGAAACGCCGGCAATGCCGGTCGCCACCGTCAGGAAGATCACCGGCGCGATCACCATCTTCACCAGCTTGATGAAGGCGTCACCGAACGGCTTCATCGCCTCACCGGTTTCGGGATAGAAATGGCCGAGAAGCACGCCGGCGGCGATCGCCGCCAGCACCTGCACATAGAGATGCCGGTAGAAGGGAAGTTTGCCGCGCGGCTCGGCGGCAGCGAATGCTGTCTGCATGACGTCCTCCATTGTGCTCCGATCGAAAGCTCGACCTCCCGGAGCAATTGCATTGACCACCCCCAGCAGCCTCACGACCGCTGAATTCGTGTTTGCAACTGCCGTGCCAAGTGCGCGGAAAAGAGCCTACCGTTTGATTTTATTGAATACTCTCGGACCCAAGGTTTCGTCTCGCGCACAGAAAGTGCGGATATTCGCGTAACCGAATTGTTCTTTGTGCGAAATCATGCACAAATGTGTGATGCTGCAACGCCCCGCCGCCGCCTTGCCGTCGACGCCCGAGCAACTCGGCAGGCGGGCGCGCCGTGCTTGGCTGCTGTTTGCGGCCATCGCCCTTGCGATCGCCACGGCCGCACTTCACGGCGCCGGCCTTTATGGCCGCGCCACTGAGCTCGGGGCACTGGCGGCGCAGGGCCGCACCGATGCCAATCTGAAGGTCGCGCTGCTGCGCGCCGTGCTGGAAAGCCCGCGCGCCCTGCCCCTGCTTTTGTCGGAAGACCAGCAGGTGCGCGATGCGCTGGCGCAGAAAAGCATTGCGGCGGTCGATGTGCTGAACCGCAAGCTCGACGGGCTGGTCTCCGGCACCAAGGCTTCGGTGCTCTATGTCATCGGCACCGACGGGCTGGCGATCGCCTCCAGCAACTGGCGCGAGCCGATCAGCTTCGTCGGCAACGACTACCGGTTCCGCGATTATTTCTCCGGCGCGATGCAGGCCGGCACTGCCGAATATTTCGCGCTCGGCAATGTCAGCAAGCGTCCCGGCCTCTACATCTCGCGCCGCGTCGGCGACGCTGCCGCCCCGCTCGGCGTCGTCGTCGTCAAGGCGGAATTCGATCAGCTCGAAACCGACTGGCACGAGGCAAACCGCCCGGCCTATGTCAGCGACGAGAAGGGCGTCGTCCTGATCACCAGCGTGCCGTCCTGGCGCTTCATGACGGCGACGCCGCTGGCCGGGCCTGATCTTGCCGCCATTCAGAACAGCCAGCAGTTCGGCGACGCACCGCTGATGCCGCTGCCGATCACGCGCCCCCAGGCACTCAGCCCGGACGTCTCGATCGTCCACGCGGTGACGCCCGGCGGCAGCGACGCGGAATATCTCAGGCTTTCCACACCGGTCCCTTCGACCCCCTGGCGGCTCGATTATCTCGTTCCGGCTGAAGCGCCGATCGCCGCCGCGGTCCGTGAAATGCGGCTCCTTGCACTCGGCGTCGTTGTCCCGTTGCTCGGCCTTGCTGCGTATCTGTTGTGGCGTCGGCAGTCGGGACAAATGCGGATCGCCGCCGAACAGGCGGCGCGCACCGAGCTCGAACGCCGCGTCGTCGAACGGACCGAGGATCTGAGCCGCGCCCGCGACCGGCTGCAGGCCGAGATATCAGGTCACCGCAGCACCGAAGCCAAGCTGCAGGTGGTGCAGCAGGATCTCGTCCAGGCGAACCGCCTCGCCATCCTCGGCCAGGTTGCCGCGGGCGTCGCGCATGAGATCAACCAGCCGGTTGCCACCATACGCGCCTATGCCGACAACGCCCGCACCTTCCTCGACCGCAAGCAGACAGCGCCGGCCGAGGAAAACCTCGGCGCCATAGCCGCGCTGACCGAACGCATCGGCACCATCACCGAAGAATTGAAGGCCTTTGCCCGCAAGGGCCGCACCGCCGCCGAGCCGGTGGAATTGCGCGACGTCATCGAAGGCGCCGTCGTGCTCTTGAAAAGCCGCTTTGCCGGTCGGCTCGACGCACTGGTCATCGACCTGCCGCCGCCTGCGCTCAAGGTCATGGGCAACCGGGTCAGGCTCGAACAGGTGCTGATCAACCTCTTCCAGAACGCCCTGGAGGCGCTGGAGGGCCGCGACGACGCAAAGGTGCGGGTTTCGGTCGAGGAGACGGCGGACGGCGTGACGGTCGGCGTGTCCGACAACGGACCGGGCATTCCGCCAGGAATTCTCAGATCGCTGTTCACGCCGTTCAACACCTCCAAGGAAAAAGGCCTCGGCCTCGGCCTCGTCATCTCGAAGGATATCGTCGCCGATTATGGCGGACGCATCGAGGTTTCGAGCGACGACAGCGGCACCCGCTTCACCATCCATCTCTTGAAAGCAGCGTAATGGCCAACGACAACGCAGCGCCGGTCATTCTGATCGATGACGACAGCGATCTCTTGAGGGCCACCGCGCAGACGCTGGAGCTTGCCGGCTTTTCGGTATCGGCTTTTTCGGTGGCGGCCGAGGCGCTGGCCAGGCTCGACGCCGGTTTTGCCGGCGTGGTGGTGTCGGATATTAGGATGCCGGAAATCGACGGCTTGCTTCTTTTCGACCGCGTCCTGCGGCTGGACGCGGACATTCCGGTCATCCTGGTCACCGGGCATGGCGACATCGCCATGGCGGTCAAGGCGATCAAGGACGGCGCCTACGACTTCATCACAAAACCCTTCGCCGCCGACCGGCTGGTGCAGAGCGTGCGCCGCGCGGCGGAGAAGCGCCGCCTGGTGATGGAAAACCGCGCCTTGCGCGAGGCGGCCGGAGAAGCGCAGGACGGCTTGCCGCTGATCGGCCAGACGCCGGCAATGGAAAGGCTGCGCCGCACGCTGCGCCAGATCGCCGACACCGATGTCGACGTGCTGGTGACCGGCGAAACCGGCTCCGGCAAGGAGGTGGTGGCGAGCCTTCTGCATCGCTGGAGCCGCCGCGCCAGGGGCAATTTTGTTGCGCTGAATTGCGGCACGCTGCCGGAGACGGTCATCGAGAGCGAATTGTTCGGCCACGAGGCCGGCGCCTTCACCGGCGCGCAGAAGAAGCGGATCGGCCGCATCGAGCACGCCAGCGGCGGCACGCTGTTCCTCGACGAGATCGAAAGCATGCCGGTCTCGACGCAGGTGCAGATGCTGCGCGTGCTGGAGATGCGCGAGGTCACCCCGCTCGGCACCAACGAAATGCGGCCGGTCGACCTGCGCGTGGTTGCGGCCGCCAAGGTCGATCTCGGCGATCCGCGCCAGCGCGGCACGTTCCGCGAGGACCTCTACTACCGGCTCAACGTTGTGACGATCTCCATTCCGCCGCTGCGCGAGCGCCGCGACGATGTCGCCCTGCTGTTCTTCTATTTCGCCGAGCGCGCCGCCGCCCGCTTCCGGCGCCCGGTGCCGACTGTCCCGGCCGCGGTGCACCGCCATCTCCGGGAACATGACTGGCCGGGCAATGTGCGCGAGCTCGCGCATTTCGCCGAGCGGCTTGTGCTTGGATTGGAGGAAGACGCTGCGACGCCATCCCCTGCCCCAGCTGAGCCGGATGCCGCCATGAAGCTGCCGGAGCGGTTGGAGCGCTACGAGGCCGACATCATTCGCGAGACGCTTGGCCGCAACGAGGGCGACGTCAGGCGCACGATCGAAGCGCTGGGGATTCCGCGCAAGACCTTCTACGACAAGCTCCAGCGCCACGGCATCGTGCGCAGCGAGTTTTCCCGATAAAGGTCGCCCAGCGCGGCGGCTTCGATTGCCTCAGGCCTTCTTGCGGTAAGCCTCGAGCTCCGGATCGAGGTCGACGCTCACCGCTTTGGTGAATACTGTCGTCGCCACCATGATGCCGGCGAAGGCGACCAGGTTGACGAGCCGCGGCTCATCGTAGCGGGCCTTCAGTTCGGCCCATATCTCATCGGGAATGGCATTGGCGTCAGTCGCGATGGCCTTGCCGAAGGCAATCAGCAGCGCTTCATCGGCTGTCGGCTCGATGCTGTCGGGATCGAGCCCCATATCGATCAGCGCGCGGCGAAAGAAGGTCACCGGCACCTCGGCCCGGCACGCCGCGGAAATCGTCAGCGAAAACAGCCAGATGGCGCGATCGTCGAGATCCGGTCGCAGCAGGTCGCGCAAGGTGAACCACTCGGCATAGATGCGATGGGCGGCCGGCGAATGCAGCAGGATGCGCTTCATGTTCGTCATCCGGCCGCGCAAGCGCAGTTCCTCGTCGTGCGCCGCACGGATTTCAGGCGAGGCGGTGTCATAGTCGATCGGGGAAATGCGTGCCATGGGCGGCCTCGGAGGATGCGTGAAACTGGGCAATCAGGATGCGATCAGCCGGCGAGCGTGGTGACAAGCTCAGGCGTCTCACGCAGCGTGTTGCTGACCGTGCAGATCGTTTCGGCGTCCTCGACGATCCGCTTTTTCGTGGCCTCGTCGAGATCGCCCGATATGTCGAGTGTGATCGTGAGCTGGCCGATGCGGGAAACGTCGCCCGCCGCCTTTTCGCCGCTCACATCGGCACGGACCTCGCCGAGGCTGGCGGCGACACCCATGCGCGTGGCAGCGATCCGCGCGCTCAGCACCATGCAGGCGGCCACGGAGGCATAGAGAAGGTCGAGCGGATTGAAGCCCGGCGCGCTGGCACCGGTCACGACGTCGACCATGCCGCCGGTCGGCGTGGTGACGACGGGCAAGCTGCCCGGCGACAGCACGGCAACCGCGCCGGTCGGTCGGGTCCTGACCTTGAGCTCACTCATTCGCAAATATCCTTTCGGCCGGCCGGGCATGGCGTTGCCCATGCGTGCTCGAGGCCGGATACCGCAGCATCCGCCGACGATCGTCAAGGTACCCGGTTCAGCAGTGCTGCTTGAGTTCCCCACTCTGCGTCAAATACCCATATCTCGCCTGCCAACAAGATCGTGACTGGACAAGGATGATAGAGGCACATCCTGCCGGATTGCTTTGGGTCAGGCCGCATCCGTCTGTCAGGAGGCGCGCCGAACCCGATTCCAGATTTCGGGGGCGTGCGCTAGACTGGTTGCATCCGCAACCAGGCCGCCGCCTCCATGATTGTCCAGACCTGCATCAATGGCGCACGCAACGCCGACTTCCACCCTCAACTGCCGCTTGACGCGGACGCCATGGCGCGAGACGGCGCGACCTGCGTGGCCGCCGGTGCGGCCGAGCTGCATGTCCATGCGCGCGGGCTCGATGGCCGCGAAAGCCTCGCGCCTGAGGCTATGGACCCGACCATGCTGGCGCTGCGCCGCGCCTGCCCAGGAACGCTGATCGGCGTATCGACCGGCGCCTGGATCGAGAACGACGATGAGCGCACGCTGGCGGCGATCGCCGGCTGGACCGAGTTGCCCGACTATGCCTCCGTCAATCTGAGCGAGAAGGCCGCGCCCGAGGTCATGCAGAGACTGCGCCAGCGCGGCATCGGCATCGAGGCCGGGCTCGCCTCCGTCGCTGACGCCGAGCGCCTGGTCCGCCTCGACCATGGCAGCCAGGTGCTGCGCATCCTGATCGAGATATCGGAGCAGGAACTGGACGTGGCACTGGAGGTCAGCGACGGTATCGCGGCGGTGCTCGACCGCGCCGGGCTGCGTCGCGCCATCTTGCTGCACGGCGCCGACGCCACGGTGTGGCCGTTCGTGCGCAGGGCGGCGGAGCGGAACTGGTCGACGCGTGTCGGGCTGGAAGACGGCAAGGCGCTTCCGGACGGCACTACGGCATCAGGCAACGCCGCACTGACGGCCGCGGCGGTGGCGATCTTCCGGGCCGGTCGCTGATTCATCCCATAGGTTTCGGGCGCCTTGCCCGATTTTTTCGGGACCTTGCGTCAGGCCACGTCCCGCAAAGTCGAACGCGGCGTCGCCGACTTGGCGGTGGCGCCGGCACGGTCCTCATGAAGCGCGAAACCCGCGGCGCGCGGATCGCCCAGTTCGGGGCGGAGCTGCATGCTCGGGATGTGATAGTCCCCGCCATTCTGCTGCCGATAGGGAATCGGCCGGGTTGTCTCGAGCGTCCGCATCCTTTCGCGCAGGCGCTCCGCGACAGGCTCGAAATCGGCCTCCCCGAAACGATCCACTCTGTAGACCACGAACGGCGGAAGCACGTCGTAGCCCGGATAATAGAGAATCCCGTGATTGATCGGGAACAGCAGGTCGTCGATCGGGCCGTTGACGCCGCGGGCGGAGTAATGCTCTTCCCAGCCGCCAGTGGTCACGATCAGCATCGCGCGCTTGCCGGCGAGCGTTCCCTCACCAAAGCGGTCACCCCACCGCTTGTCGCTATGCTCGCCGACGCCATAGGCGAAGCCGTAGGCGTACACCCGATCGACCCAGCCCTTGAGGATCGCCGGCATGGCGTACCACCACAGCGGGAACTGGAGGATCAGCGTGTCGGCCCAAAGCAGCTTGTCGATCTCCGCCTTAACGTCATCGGTCAGAGTGTTGGTCGCAAAAGCTTTTTTGGAGGCCCCAGCCGGCAGGAAGCGTGCTTCGGGCGGCCACGACGGAAAATCGGCACGGTCCACCTCGGATTTCCAGCCATCGGCATATAGGTCCGATATGCGCACCTCGTGGCCCTTGGCCTCGAGTTCCCTGATGGCGACGTCACGCAGTGCGCCGTTGAGCGAACGCGGTTCAGGATGAGCAAAAACAAGCAGGACTTTCATGGGTCAACTCCGAAGAAGGACAATGAACGCGAAAGGTAGCCAGCCCCGGGCTAATCCGCTATGTCTAGGTAATGCATAAGATTATGCCGAATAATGGATAGATCCGATGTGACCCTCGAGCGCATGCGCACCTTCGTTCGCGTCGCCGAGCGCGGCAGCCTCTCGGCGGTGGCGCGCGAGCTCGGAGTTGGGCAGTCGACGGTCACACGGCATCTGCGCGAGCTCGAGGAGGCCATCGGCGTGCCCTTGCTCAGCAGGACCACCCGGCGTGTCACGATGACCGATGAAGGCAGCCGTTACTATGCCGACAGCATCCAGATCCTGCGCCTCGTTGAGCAAGCCGGCGATGAAGCGCGGGGCACGCGTGGCGCGTCGGCCGGCACGATCCGGATATCCTGCACGGCGGCACTCGGGGTCTTGCACATCAGCCGGCTGATCTTCGCCTTTCAGGACCGCTATCCCGACATCGGCATCGATCTCAGCCTCACCGACGAACGCATCGACCTTGTGCGGGAGGGCGTCGACATCGCGCTTCGCCTCGGTCCGCTCACCGACAGCTCGATGAAACTACGGGCGCTCGGGCAGTCCCGGCGTCTGCTGGTGGCCGCGCCAGCCTATCTGGCGGCGCGGGGCAGACCGGCTGGCCCGCAGGATCTGCCTGGTCATGAAGGCATCCGGATGTCGAACATCGCGGGAAGCGACACGCTCGCCCTGCAGGGGCCGGAGGGCGAACGCCAGGCGGTGCCTTTTGGCGGCCGATTTCGTGTCGACCATGGACTTGCCGCGCGCGAGGCCCTCATCGCCGGACGCGGTATCGCGCCCGCCCATCACTGGCTTGTCGACGATCTTCTGGGGGGCGGCCGGCTGGAAGTGGTCTTGCCGGACTACGCCCCGCCTCCCGTACCGCTGAGCATGCTGATCGTCCCGGAGCGCGCGGGCATTGCCCGGGTCCGGCTGCTGGTCGACTTTCTCGCCGAGCGGATCGGCGGCATTCCCGGTATCCAGAAGCCGCGTTAATGCCCTCGGTCGGCTGCGGCACTGGCAGAACCCCCGACTTCCGGGATACCGGCCTCGTCAAGGCCGCCACCAAAACGGCGCTCAACGTTGCGCCGCGACAATCAGCATCATCGGCCGCTCCAGTTCGTCGGCAAGATCAGGAGCCTGCGCGACCTGATCGGCCGTTGGGCGCCATTCCTCGACCCGGCGTATGGTGAAACCCGCTTCGATCAGCGCGTTCAGCGTCGTTGCGAGCATGCGATGCTGCTTGAGCACGCCCTTGGCGAGCCAGTCGGTGGTACGCGGACCTTCCACGCTATAGCGATTGACCGGCCACGTCTTGCGGCCGTCGACATCGACCGACCAGCCTGGGTGAGACGGTGCCATGTAGATCGGGTGCTCGATGGTGAAGACGAAGTGCGCGCCTGGAAGGAGCGCATCATGCACTGTCTTCACCAGCCGGTCGAAATCCTCGATGTAGTGGAAGGCAAGCGAGCTGTAGGCGAAGTCGAACGATGCCTGGGGCAGTTCGAGGCGGTCGAGGTCGGCGATGACATAGTCGACATCCGGGTCGCTGGTGTCGGCTCTGGCCCGTTCTATCATGTTGCGGGAAAGGTCCAGCCCAAGGACATGCCTTGCGCCATGCGCCTTTGCCCAGCGGGCAAACCAGCCAAACCCACAACCGAGATCGACAATGCGCTTACCGTCGAGATCGGGAAGCAGTGCGCGTATTGCCGGCCATTCGGGTGCGCCGTCCAAGCCGTGAACCGAGCGTGCCATCTGGCTGTAGCCGGCGAAGAATTCAGGCCTGTCATAGATATTCTGTGCCATTGAGCTTCCGTTTCGGGGCTTGGAGGACCTTTGGTTCAGGTTGAGGCTTAGTGCCGATGGGCGAGACACAGCAAGGGGAAGCCCGTGCCTCGGTAATGTCCACCTGGGCTGCCCGGCTTTGCAAGTTTCCTGCCATCCTGCCTTGTTGACAAGCGGTTGAACGCACTTGCAGTTTCGAAAAATAGTCCCTAGGCTATTTTCATATCAGAAAGAAAACTTCTTCGATAATTCCATTTTATGAAAGCCTAGGCGTTTGCGGGAACATCTCGATCAGACCGACCGGCGACTGGTCAAGCTGCTGTCGCAGGATGCGCAGCTTGGCGTCAATCGCCTCGCCGAGAAGATGGCCGTCTCCGTCCCGACCGTGCGCATGCGGCTGCGCAACCTCTTGGACCGCAACCTGCTCAAGATCGTCGGGCTGCTCAACCTGACCGAGCGCCCCGAGCTGATCTCGGCCATCGTCGGCATCAATGCGCAGGGGCGCGGCCGCGCGCGGGAACTGGCGCAGCGTATCTGCGAGCTGCCTTTCGTGAACTCGGCCTCGGTGGTCACCGGGCGCTTCGACATCATCGTCGACGTGACGGTGGCCGGCGATGTCGCCGACCTCTACCGCGTCACCAGCGAGCTGATCCCCGGCGCGGGCGAGCCGGGGGAAGTCGTGCGCAGCGAGACCTTCGTCGTCATGGCCTCCTGCAACAAATGGGTCAGCCTGCCGGAAGGCTGCTGGTCGGACGAGAGCAAGCGCGACGAAACTGGGCGGCACGAAACCGGCCGAAAGGAAATGCCATGAAGATCGCGGTTCTCGGCGGCCTCGGCCTGCAAGGCCGGGCGGCGATCGCCGATCTCGTCGCCAGCGCTGGTGTCGAAGAAGTCGTCTGCATCGATACCGCGCCGGATGGGGCAGCCCGACTTGGCGGCCTGACCAACCTTGACCGCGTGCGCTTCGTCGTGCCCGAAGGCGCGATCGGTCCAGTATTGGCGGAGGTGCTGGTGGGTGTCGAAGCCGCCATCGATTTGTTGCCGCAGCCGCTGATGCGCGAGGCGGTGCAGGCGGCGATCGCGACGCGCACGCCGCTGGTCACCACCAATTACGGCAAGACGATCGCCGACCTTGCCCCGGCGGCACAAAAGGCCGGCGTCTCGATCATGACCGAATGCGGGCTCGACCCCGGCATCGACCTCGTGCTCTACGCGCGCGCCGCAAAGCAGTTCGACGCCATCACCGCGATCGATTCCTATTGCGGTGGCATCCCCGAGCCGAAGGCGATGGCCAAGCCGCTATGCTACAAGGTGAGCTGGAACTTCGACATGGTTCTGATGAGCCAGAACCGCGACAGCGTGGTGGTCGAGGACGGCCAACGGGTCGAGGTGCCGGCCGGCCGCCAGCACGACAATCCTTTCATCCATCAGATCGAGGTCGAAGGACTGGGCAGCCTAGAAGCCTTCCCCAATGGCGACGCACCGCATTATGCCGGCATGCTTGCCGCCGCCAAGGGGTTGCAGCGCTCCGGCCGCTATTCGCTGCGCTGGCCGGGCTGGTCGGCGTTCTGGGCGCCTCTGAAGGAGCTTGGCTTCCTCTCTGAAGACAAGGTGCCCGGCGTCGGCGCCAGCCCACGCGAATTTCTTGGCCGGCTGCTCGGGCCGCAACTGCAATATGGCGCCGACGAAAAGGACCTTTGCGTGATGCGCAACGTCTTTACCGGCAGTGAAGGCGGCCGCCGCAAGACGGTGACATCGGACCTGATCATCGAACGCGATCTCGCCTCCGGCCTGTTCGGCATGAGCCTCGGCGTCGGCTATCCCGCAAGCATCGTGGCGCAGATGCTGGCGCGGGGCGAAATCACCGAACCCGGCCTGCTCAACCCGCTGCTGCATGTGCCTGACGGCCGCTTCCTCGACGAATTGGCTCGGCGCGGTATACGGGTATCCGAAACGATCGACTGGGACTGAAGGATTTTCGAACGGTGGCCGCCGCCGGCAACGGCGCTGCCGCTCAAAAAGCACCCCCAAGGGGTGGAACAACAAAGTGGAACAACAACGACAACAAGGAGGAATGCCCAATGAAGATTGCGAAGATTGCCAAGCTTTTCATCGCAGGCCTTGCGCTCGCCGGCCTCACAGCCGCGGCCAGTGCCGGAACGCTCGACGAGATCACCAAGCGCGGGGAACTGCGCGTCGCCGTGCAGACGCAGGGACCGCCCTTCTCGCTGGTGGGTGCTGCCGGCGAACGCACCGGCAGTTCGGTCGAGCTTGCCGAGCTGATGGCCAAGGAAATGGGCGTGAAGATCACCTTCCTCGATTTCGACTGGGACGGGTTGATCCCGGCGCTGCTGTCGGGCAAGGCCGATCTTCTGGTCGCCGACATGACGCCGACGCTGGCGCGTGGCATGAAGGTCGCCTTCACCAAACCTTACATGTATACGGGCAGCACCGTCTTCACCAAGGCTGACAGCAAGTTCAAGACCACCGAGGACTGCAAGGCCAAGGGCACCAAGATCGCCGTGCTGCTCGGCGCCACCGGCGAGAAGGAAGCCAAGAACGCCTTCCCTGATGCCGACATCAAGAGCTACAAGGGCGGCGGTCCGCTGCTGCTCGACGCCGTCAACAACGGCCAAGCCGATTGCGGCGTCAATGACGTCTCGGCGGTGAAAGGCCAGTCGACCGCCTATCCGGCCGGCAGCTTCACCATCATGCCGGACCTGCTGTCGAAGGAACCGCTTGCCTTCGCTACCCGCTATGACGAGCCGGACCTGCTGGTCTGGATGAACCTGTTCCTCGACCAGGTCAGCGTCGACGGCCGCCTGCAGAAGAACCTCGACTACTGGGTCAATTCCGAAGATTGGAAGAAAGACCACTAAGCAGCGGTGGACCGGGCGGTTCGCAACCGATCGTATCGGCGCGAACCGTCCGGCTTTCTTCGCCGCTTAAGGAACTAATCCAGTGATGCTCGAAAACTTCAGCTTCCGCACCATCGTCGAATATCTGCCCTTGTTCGGGCAGGGCCTCGTCACGACCGTGTGGCTGTCTGTCCTCTCCTTTGCCGGCGCGCTCGCCGTCGGCATCGTGCTCGCCGCGATGAACCTGCAGCGCGGGCGGCTGTTCCGCATCCCGGCCAAAGCCTATATCGACGCGGTGCGCGCCACGCCCTTGCTGGCGCAGCTCTATTTCCTCTATTTCGGCCTGCCCCGGCTCGGCATCATCCTGCCTGAGCTCGTCGTCGGCATCCTCGCTCTGTCGCTGAACAGCGGCGCTTACGTCGCCGAGATCATACGCGCCGGCATCCTGTCGATCCCGCGCGGCCAGGTCGAGGCCGGCGTCGCCTCGGGGATGACCTATGTCCAGCGCATGCGCCTGGTCATCCTGCCGCAGGCGTTCAAGGTGACGATCCCGCCCCTGCTCGGACAGGCGATCGTGCTGGTCAAGGATTCGGCTCTGCTGTCGCTGATCGCGGTCGCCGAACTGACGCGCGCCGGACAATTGCTCGCCTCCGACCGCTTCATGCCGGCGGAAGGTTTTATCACCATCGCCGCCTTCTACCTCCTGCTCTATTACGGGCTGAAGGGACTGGCGGCGCTGTCCGGGCGCTGGCTCGGCCTAGCGGGGGCACGGACATGATCTGGCAGCAGCTGCAAAGCATCGCCGGCAGCTATCCCCTCGCCCTGCGCGGCCTCGGCATGACCGTGATGCTGTCGCTGATCAGTCTGGTGCTGGGCACGCTGATCGGCTTTGGCCTCGGCATCCTGCGGACCGGCGGCAACCGGCTGATCAGCGGGGCGATCGGCGCCTGGGTCGACCTGATCCGCGGCACGCCGTTCCTGGTGCAGATCTTCCTGATCTTCTTCATCCTGCCGGAACTCGGCATTGAGCTCGACGCCTTCACCGCCGGCATCATCGCGCTGACCAATCTGGCCGCCTGCTTCATCTGCGAGATCGTCGTCGCCGGCATCCGCTCGGTGCCGACCGGCCAGGTCGAGGCGGCGCTGGCGTCCGGCCTGTCGCGCTGGCAGCGCATGCGCCAGGTGGTGCTGCCGCAGGCGATGCGCATCGTGCTGCCGCCGCTGGTCGGGCAGTATGTGCTGCTGATCAAGGATTCTTCGGTCGTTTCAGCCATCGGGCTCACCGACCTCACCCGCGTCGGCTGGCTGGTGGTGCAGCGTGTGCCGAATGGCCTCCTGGTCTTCTTCCTCGTCGGCCTCGGCTATTTCATCGTTTGCTATCCGCTGATCATGCTGGCCCGCCGGCTGGAGCAGCGCATGGGTGCGGCCCATGGCGAGGTGCAGTTATGACGTCGAACCGCAGCAAAAATGGTACCGGCATGATCGAGTTTCGCGGCGTCAACAAATGGTTCGGCACGCTCAATGTGCTGAGGGATATCACGCTCAGCGTCGAGCCGCGCGAAGTGGTCGTCGTCTGCGGCCCGAGCGGCTCGGGCAAGAGCACGCTGATCCGTTGCATCAACGGGCTGGAGACGATCCGCGATGGCGACCTGGTGGTCGACGGCCAGCGCCTCGGCGACCCCACCACCAACATGACGCGGCTGCGCACCGAGATCGGCTTCGTCTTCCAGTCGTTCAACCTATACCCGCACAAGACGGCGCTCGAAAACGTGACGCTGGCGCCTATCCATGTGCGCAAGATTCCGCGCGCTGAAGCCGAGAAGGCCGGGCGCGAGCTGCTTGCCAAGGTCGGCCTTGCCGACAAGGTCAACGCCTATCCGGCGCAACTCTCCGGCGGCCAGCAGCAGCGCGTGGCGATCGCCCGCTGCCTCGGCATGCGCCCCAAGATCATGCTGTTCGACGAGCCGACCTCGGCGCTCGACCCCGAGATGATCTCGGAAGTGCTCGACGTCATGGTCGCGGTGGCCGAGGAAGGCATGACCATGATGGTGGTGACGCACGAAATGGGCTTTGCCCGCAAGGTCGCCCAGCGCGTGGTGTTCATGGATGCCGGCGCCATCGTTGAGAGCGGCACGCCCGACGAGTTCTTCTCGCATCCCAAGACCGACCGCAGCCGCGCCTTTCTCAGCAAGATCCTGCGGCATTAGGATTGCCGGAAGCGAAGGTGCGCCGCCTGAAGCCTTGCAAAGCTATTTCACCTTGATGACAACCTTGCCCTTGGCGCGGCCCTGCTCGATGTAGGCCAAGGCCTGATTGGTCTGCTCAAACGGGAAGACCCGATCTATGACCGGGCGGATGATGCCCGACTCGACGAGAGACGTGATTTTGGTCAACTGCTCGCCATTGGCCGCCATGAACAGGAACGAATATCGGACATCTGCGCGTTTGGCCCGCCGCCTGATGCCGGCGCTCAAAACGCGCATGACCAAGTTCAGCACCACGTTCAGACCCTTCTCCCTGGCAAACGCAGCGTCGGGCGGACCGGAGATCGAAACGGCGAGACCACCCGGCTTCAACACACGCAGCGACTTTTCGAGGGTCTTGTTGTCCTGGCTGTTCAGGACGACGTCGTAGCCCGAAAGGACTTTCTCGAAGTCATCCTTCTTGTAGTCGATGATGACATCGGCGCCCAGATTCCTGACCATATCCGTGTTGGACGCGCTGGTTGTCGTGGCGACCGTCGCGCCGAGGTGCTTTGCCAATTGAATGGCGAATGTTCCCACTCCGCCGGAACCAGCCTGAATGAAGACCTTCTGTCCTTTCTTCAGCTTCGCCCTTTCAACCAGCGCCTGCCAAGCGGTTAGCCCCACCAGGGGAATGGACGCAGCCTCTTCCATGCTGAGGTTCTTCGGCTTCAGGGCCACGTCCGCATCATTAATGGCGATGTGCTCGGCGAAAGTCCCGACCCGACCGTCGCGTGGTCGCGCATAGACCTCGTCGCCCGGTTTGAACTGTCGGACTTTCGAGCCGACGCGAATGACCGTTCCGGCCACGTCATGGCCTGCAACGAAGGGCCGGCGATAGGGCAGGATGAGTTTGAATTCTCCATCCCTGATCTTGGAGTCCAGCAGATTGACGCTGGCGGCATGGATCTGCACCAGCACGTCATTCTCCCCTACTTCCGGCTCTGGAACCTCTCCAAGCCGGAGGGGAGCGTTCTTTGCGTATCGATCGACGATGACGGCTTTCATTGTAGCTTTCCCAAATTGAGGAGACCGGAGCGGTGCGTCGCCTATTGCATTACGATCATTTAGTGATAATATGACTGTAATGCAATAGCTGATCGAAGGAGAAAAAACATGCGTTACGCGAAGGGCAGGAAAGACGCATCGCGGCAGCGGATTATGGATGTTGCGACCGAACGGTTTCGTTCCGACGGCATCGCTGCATCAGGTATCGCCGGCATCATGGGCGAAGCGGGGCTGACCAATGGAGCTTTCTATCCCCATTTTCCGTCCAAGGCGGCGCTTGTGCGCGAGAGTGTGGCGGCGGCCCTGGAGATTCAGGCGACCCAGATTCAAGAGCTGTTGGCCGCCGGCGGCTTGTCAATGGCCATAGACACGTATCTGTCGGCGGAACACCGGGACAATCCCGGCAAAGGTTGCGCTTCAGCCGCGCTGTTACCCGAAATTGCGCGTGAGCCGGCCGATACGCGCCAAGTCTACGCCGAACACCTGCTGAAGCTCGTACGCCAGGTGGCGGCCGAACTCACGCCCGACGCCCGCGATCCCGAAGATGTCGCGTTCGGCGTCTTTGCGACCCTGATCGGCACGCTTGAGCTGTCGCGCGCGGTGAACGGGACCGAACTGTCCGATCGCATTCTTGAGGCTGGCTCGGTGGCGGCGAAGGCGCTGCTCCAGCCCCGCGAGAACGACAAGCCACAAGAAAGGAAACCATCATGAACGTGCATCAGCTATCGCGACCTGCCGCGATCATCAAACACAGGGACGTGCCGACGAAAACGGTCGACGTCGGCGGTACGAAATTCGCCTACCGGGAACTCGGGCCCACAACCGGGGTACCGGTGATCTTTCTTACCCATCTGAGTGCGGTTCTCGACAATTGGGATCCCCGGGTGGTCGATGGCATTGCCGCAAAACGGCGAGTTATTACCTTCGATAACCGTGGTGTTGGCGCATCAGGCGGCTCCACTCCCAACACGGTGGAGGCGATGGCCCGCGACGCGATCGCCTTCATCCGGGCCCTCGGTTTCGAGCAGGTCGATCTTCTCGGCCTATCTCTTGGCGGCTTCATCGCCCAGGCGATTGTTCAGCTGGAACCTGGTCTGGTTCGCAAGATCATCCTCGCCGGAACCGGCCCAGCCGGGGGTGCCGGCATCGACAGGGTGACGTTCGTCACCATCTTCGACATGATCCGCGCCGCGCTGACCATCAAGGATCCAAAGAACTACCTCTTCTTCACCCAAAGCCCCAACGGCAAGAGGGCGGCGCGCGCGTTTCTGCAGCGATTGAAGGAACGGACCAATGACCGCGACAAACCCATCGCGCTCGGCGCCTTCAACCAGCAGCTCAAGGCAGTCCGTGCCTTTGGCCAGGAGCGCCCTGCCGACCTATCGCGTATCCGGCACCCGGTCCTCGTGGTGAATGGCGATCACGACAGAATGGTGCCCACCAGCAATTCCGTCGACCTGGCACGGCGCTTTCCCAATGCCGAGTTGGTCCTGTACGAGGACGGCGGGCATACGGCCATTTTCCAGTATCACGGCGCCTTCGTGGAAAAGGCCCTGGACTTCCTCGAGGCCTAGCGCATCGGCCCGAAAATCGGAATCGATTTTCGGAAAGCACGATGCGCAGATTCAAAAGTGCTAGAGCGGGCTTTGTGCGTCCAAATGGACGCACAAAGCTCTAGCGGCGGCCCGCTTGGTCCGATCAATCGGGGGACGACCAGCTGCAAATGCAAATGCAAGGTTGAACGACGCTTAGCCTGCCGTGGCCGGCGTCTTCAGCCGAACGTCGCCAGAGGCTCAGTGCGAACCTCGACCCACTGGCAGCGCCGGCTGTCGTGATAGAAGGACAGGAAGGGCGGCGGGAACGATGGGTCGGCGAAAGCACCCACCGGGATGGCAATCAGACCGGACTGGACATCGATCCGGTAGTGGACGGTGGTGCCGCAATCCGGGCAGAAGCTGTAGGTGACGCAGCCGCCCTCCTCGCCAATACGCGTGAACTCCGCCGATCGCCCCTCGATCGATACTTTGTCCTCGGGAAACCGCGCATTGAAGCTGAACGCACTGCCGGTGCGCCGCTTGCAGGCCAGGCAATGGCATACGGAGACGCGTACCGGCTCGCCCGAACAGCTGGCTGACAGCTGACCGCAGGAACATTCGGCTCGGCGCGTGACCATGGCTGGCCCCTTTCAGCGAATGACATCAATGGGTTTCGGCATGGGCCCTGAGCTCAGCCCTCTTCTCGTCGGAGACGACGGCAAGGTCGAGCACCTTCTGCAATTCGGCGGCATGGCGGAACGACGGCTCGGCCTGAACGCCGCTGCGCACCGCATCGACAAAGCGCTGGTAGTTGGTCGGCACCGTTCCGGCATCGAGGACCTGCCATTTGGCGTTCTCGATGTTCTCGCCCATGCACGCTTTCAGCTCCGAGCCGGTCAGATTATGCACGACTTCGATGCCGCCCTTGTCGCCATAGATGCGCAGTCGCAATTCGTTGAGATGACCGGTTGCCCAGCGGCTGGCATGGACGACGCCGAAGGCGCCGTTGCTGAAATCCAGCGCCATGGTGAAGCTGTCATTGGCGTCCAGCTCGTACTCGCCGATCCGGTTGCCGGGCGCCTTGTCGAAGGACCTCAGGCGGCAGAACACATTGTCGATGTCGACCGCCGCGCCATAGCTGGCGAAATCGAGGATGTGGATGCCGACATCGCCCAGCACGCCATTGGAGCCGTGGCCGCGTGACAGCCGCCACAGCCATTTCGGATCGGTGCGCCAATCGCCCCAGAACTTGGAGACCAGCCAGCTCTGCAGATAGGATGCCTCGACATGCCTTACCTGGCCGATCTCGCCGGCAAGCACCATGGTGCGCGCCTTCTGCAGCGGGGCGACGTTGCGATAGGTCAGGTTGACCATGTTGATGATGCCGGCTTGCTCTGCGGCATCGGCCATTTCGTTGGCCCTCTGGTAATTTTCGGCCAGCGGTTTTTCGCACAGCACCGGCTTGCCCGCCGCGACCAGCATCATGGTGGTCGGATGGTGGATGCGATCCGGCGTCACGTTCGCCACCGCGTCGAACTTGCCCCATGCGAGCGCGTCTTCCAGCGACGCGAACCGGTTGGGGATGCCGTTGATGTCCGAAAACTTGTCGACACGCGCGCGATCGAGATCGACGGCGCCGATCAGTTCGACGCCCTCGATCTTGCTGAACTGCCTGGCGTGCTCCTCCGCCATCCAGCCGGTGCCGAGTATCAGGAGACGCATGATTCTCATCCTTAGGATTAAGCTCTATCTTCTTGTTTATCACTGATTTTCCGAACCGAATGTTCGGGATTATGGTCTAGCGATAGCCGGCTTCATCAGCGGCATGGAGTTTTCCGCCGCGCTCGACGATCGGCTCAAGCGCCTTTTCCACCGGCACGTTCGGCGCGTCGAGGATGGCTGGATTTGACCCCTGCGGGTTGTGCGCCCATTTCACGGCGTTGCGCAGCACTTTCTGGACGGTGGCGTCGTGATAGGTCGGATAGGTCTCGTGGCCGGGCCTGAAATAGAAGATGTTGCCGGCGCCGCGGCGATAGGTCAGCCCCGACCGGAACACTTCGCCGCCCTGGAACCAGGAGATGAAAACCGTTTCCAGCGGCTCCGGCACGGCGAACTGCTCGCCATACATCTCTTCGTTCTCGAGCTCGAAATACTCGCCGATCCCTTCAGCGATCGGATGGTTGGGGCTCGTCACCCAGAGCCGCTCGCGCTCGCCGGCCTCGCGCCATTTCAGCGTGCAGGGCGTGCCCATGAGCGTCTTGAATATCTTCGAGAAATGGCCGGAGTGAAGGACGATCAGCCCCATGCCTTCCCAAACGCGGCGCGCCACACGCTCGACGACCTCGTCGGCGACGGCGCCATGGTCCTTGTGTCCCCACCACACGAGCACATCGGTTTGCGCCAACCGGTCGGCCGGCAGACCATGTTCCGGCTGCTCCAGCGTCGCCCAGGACACTGATATTTCGGTGTCGAGCTTCAGCGCGTTGGCGATCGTTGCGTGCATGCCCTCGGGATAGATCCCCGCGACCACCTCATTGGTCCGTTCATGGATATTCTCGCCCCAAACGACAGCGCGTATAGTCATGACATCCTCTCGATTGATTGAAGCCGCCGCCCCGGTCCGGTCAGTCATAGTATCCTCGGCCGGGAATGAAAACCTTCGAGATTGGCCGAAATCTCCCCACAGCTTCGTCATCCCACGGCGGGCAGGAGCGAAGCGACGTCGAGAAGACCCTGGGATGAAGAAGCCATGAAGACGGCCGCCGCGGCGACCTACGCGCCGCGCCCTTCCGACGCGACCTGCATCAGCGGCTTGCTAGCCGCGCACGACGAGACGCTTGACCTTGCCCTTCTTGAAGGCGGCGAGGAAGCGGGCATAGTCCTTGAAAACGACGCAGCCGCTCGATTCTCCGCGGCGGCCGCGCAGCAGGTAGGTGTGCGCAAGAAAGCCGTCCCGACCAAATTTGTTCTTGCCGTCGATAGGAGTGAGACGCAGCGCCTCGACGCCATGGAAGCGCGATTCACGCAGCCTCAGATCGTAGGTGTGGGGCGGCGTTGGGCCGGCATTCTTCCGGTTGGCGTAGCGCGGCTGGTCGGCCATCGAGCCCAGTCCCGAATGCGCCTCGAGCCGCGAACCGTCCGGCATATAGACGGTTTTCGCCGAGATGTCGTAGACGGCGACGCCGCTGCCGATGCCGGGCTTGGTGAACAGGTTGCGGAAGGCCCCGCCGCCCGCCGGGCTGTCGGGTTTGGCATAGGCCAGCATGTCTGCGGCCTTCGACCGCTTGGCCGGCTTGACCGGGCTGCCCTGCATGCCCGGGCTGCCTTGCATGCCCTGCTTGGCTTGCATGCCCTGCTTGGCTTGCATACTTGGCATCGCCGCCGGTGACGAACTCCTCGGCGACAAGGCTGGCGCCCGGGGCATCTCGTCCTGCGGAGCGTCGGCGGTCTGCGCTTTGTTGGCATTGGATGGCCGAGACTGGGCCTTGGCGGCCTTTGATGACTGGACCTTGGGCGCTTTGGCCTTGGGTGCCTCGACCTTGGGCGCCTCGACATGGGGCGCCTCGTCTGACTGGTCGACTTCCGCCCGCGGGCGGAAGGTCGGCAAGGGAACGCTGTCGGGCATCTCGTCCTGCGGCGGCAGCGAGGCCATCTGAACCTCGCCCTCCGGCGGCGCCGTCGCCACCTCCGGCAGCACATCGATCATCTGTTCCGGCAACGCATTCGCCAGCGCGAGCGCCAGACGGGAGGATCGTTCGATCTCAGCGATCTCCGGCCCGAAGCGCACCGCGGCCGGGCCGTTCTGGTCGGGCAGGCGCGCCGGCTCCGCAACGCCCGCGGCCGCCGGCAGGCTGGCAAGCATAGGAGGTGCTGCGTGGGCAAAGGCAGCAGCAAGCTTTTGCGGCGACAGCGCGGCTTTCGCCACCACGCTGTCGAAGCGCGCTTGCGGCGAGATTTCTGCGACAAGCGGCACAGTATCCGGCTGCGCTAACGGCTTGAGACGCGCCGCCTTGCCTTCATGCACGAAGTTCGCGGCGGCCTGTGCGCAACCGGCATCGCATCGGCTGAGCAGCGACGCCTGACGCTGCCGGCTTGCCGGTAACGGCGCCCACGAATTGGCCCATGAATTGGCAAGCGTGCGATCGGCGAGCGCGATGGTGCGCGGCGCGCGCAGGCTTTGCGGAAGACTGTTGGAGGCAGCGGTGAGCGAGGTTCCCACCGAATAGAGGCCGGCCATGGTCGCCACCGACCACAGAGCGACCGCAACGCCAACAACGGGAACCGCGACCCAGCGCAGCCCGGGCCTCATCGAAGTCAATCCAGAGTCAGGATTGTCACCCCGGTTTTTCAAACGCACAAACGCCATACACCAACCTCAATCGGCCTTGCGGCATGCGGGGCTCGCAGCCGTCACAATCACAGTCGCCTGGTGCCCCCTGCACGCTTCGCGTCTGTTGCCGATTGATTCAAAAGATGGACAAACTTGGTTAACCAATCCCTCTACCGATCGCCGATTGGGCGAAGGTCGATAACAAAAAAGCCCCCTCCACGACTAAGAAAATGGCGGGAATGCCCTCCGTATCAGGCTTTGCTGCCCGTTTTTGCCGACCGAGTCAAGAAACCGAAAGGACTAGACCTTGCCTGGGCGGGCGACAGCTGAAGCTTTCTCGGATCAAAAGCGTCGCGTCACGCATAATCGTCTGCGCGCAGGCAGCGTTGCCGGCGCGGCTTTGCATACAGGTAAATTCGATTGTGCTAATATACCTTGGTCATGCATATTTGTGCGCGACCAACAAACGGGAGGATGCGATGGGAACCATGAATCGCAGGTCTGCAATTGCTCTCGGCGTCACCGCCGCCGCGGTAACGCCGCTATTCGCCTTGGCGACGCCTGCAAGGGCAGCCAAGCAATACGGCCCGACGGAGGGCAAGGAGGTTGCGCCCGGCATCAGAGTGGTGGAGGTCGGCACTGGCAACTCCGACATTCCCGCTTACAAGAGCATCTCAATCGTCGATATAGTCTTCCAGCCCGGAGCAGTCTTTCCTGAAACCGTGATGGACAACGACATGGTATGCACGATTGCTGCCGGCGAATTCACGATCAAGAAGGCGGACAAGGAATTCAAACTTAAGGAAGGCGAGATGTACACTTGCGCCAAGGGCAAGACCGACGGTGCCACGAATACAAGTAGCGTGGTCGGCGTGCATCGCATTGCGATCTTGATGCCTGCCTAGACCAATTCCAGGAAAAGTGTGCAACGGTTTCTGCCCGGAATTGCACAAAGAAATAGCCAGAGCGGTTCAGCGAACCGCTCTGGCGCATGACCGAAATGAGGCCCGCGACCTCCGCCGGAGGGGCGGGCCTTGTCATTGCGTGCTTGTCCTATGCGGCGCGCAGGTTTTCCGCCGGCCGCAAATTCTGGTTCATGCGGAACAGGTTCAGCGGGTCGTAGCGCTGCTTGATTTCCAGAAGCCGCCGATAGTTGCCGCCATAGGCTGCTTCGACCCGGTCGACCTCGTCCTCGGGCATGAAGTTCACATAGGCCGTGCCGGCGGCATACGGCCTGATCGCCTCGTAAACACCGCGCGCCCAGTCGATGCAGGCGCGGTCCATTTGCGGTTCGCGCCAGCGGGCGTGGACATTCATGACGAAATGCGCGCTGCGTTGCGGAAACGCCGTTGCATCCGCTGTCACGCGGCCTGCGGCACCGCCGATATGGGCGAAGAATATCTCGCATTCAGGCCCCGGAAGCCTGGGTATCGCGGCCGTGACGACCTCGATCGCGCTGTCGGAAAGCTCGGTGAAGTCATGGCTCTTCCAGTAGTTTCGGGCGCCGGGCGTCAGCAACGGATCGAATGCCTGCTCCCAGCCGGTGAACGGGTTGGGGCCGACCACATCGGCAATCGGTGTGCCGATGGCGCGAAGCCTTTGCGTCGCTTTCTCGCCCTCCTGAAGATCGCCGCAATAGCACATGGCCAGGACCAGCACCTCCTTGCCATGCCATTCGGCCGGCAGGAACGGCAGCGGCGGCGCCTGCCGCATAACCACCCAGCAGGTCAGCTCATTGGGCGCTGCTTCGAGCGCCGCTCGGTATTCCCGCAACACATTTTCGGCATCGGCGAAAGGATGAACGACAAGCCCCGCCAGCACCTGCGGACCAACGTGGTGGAGCTTGAACTCGAAGGCCGTGACGACGCCGAAATTGCCGCCGCCACCGCGCAGCGCCCAGAACAGATCCGGGTTTTCGGTCTGGCTGGCGCGCAGCAGCTTGCCGTCGGCCGTAACCACATCGGCGCAGAGAAGATTGTCGATGGTCAGGCCGAATTTCCGGGTGATCCAGCCGAAGCCGCCGCCCAGCGTCAGGCCTGAAATGCCGGTGGTCGAGTTGATCCCGATCGGCACTGCCAGCTCGAAGGCCTGTGTTTCCGCGTCCACATCGGCGAGCGTCGCTCCAGGTTCCACCCATGCCCGCCGCGTCGCCGGATCGACCCGCACGGACTTCATCGGCGACAGATCGATCATCAGGCCGCCATCGCAGACGGCGCTGCCGGCGATATTGTGGCCACCGCCGCGAACCGCGAGGAGGAGCCCATTTTCCCTGGCAAAATTCACTGAAGCGATAACGTCGGCGGCACCGGCGCAGCGCACGATCAGCCCGGGCCGCCGGTCGATCATGGCATTCCAGATGCTGCGTGCGTCGTCATAGGCGGCGTCGCCTTCCCTCAGCACGGTGCCGCGCAACTGTGCCGAAAGCGCTTCAAGGGCCGCGGCTTCGACCGTCGTCTTGCCGCGTTCAAGCGTGGTGAGGCTCATGCTGTTCATGGCTTTCCTCCCGATTGCTTTTTCTGAGCTGTTTCCCCCCACCCGGTTTTGAAGTGTGCTCTTATATTAGATATCACGCAAGTTCAAAGCCGCTTGCTGGCCGGTCTTGCGGCACGCGGCGGTGGCCGCGCCCAATCGGACGAGATCTGACGCAGGCCGCCGGTTTGCGAGGATGCAGAATGACATTGTTGGCAGCTTGCTAGTCGGCATGCCGCCGGATTTCACCTTCAGCCCGTCCGTGAAGGCGATGGGGCCTAACGGCCCGCCGCCCAGGCGAGGGCGGACTGCACGTCTTCCTCGATCCGGTGCCGCGCTGACGGGCTCACGCCGTCCCCTTCTGCATAGACGATGCTGGGCGAGCCATAGGCCGGCAATTCCGGCCTATGGCGATTTGCCGATCAACACTCTTCGGTAGTCTTCTTCATTTGACCGGGGGCGGCGGTCTTGGTGTCGGTGTCCTGCTGACCAGGAGCGGCCTCTCGCGCGCTGCCGGTCTGCTGGCCAGGTGCGCAATCTTTGGCCGAATTCGGATTCGTGCCGCTGGTGGTGGTCGAGTCAGTTTCCTGATCGGTTGTGGTGGTGGAGTTGGTTCCCTGATCGGTGGTGCTGGGCATGGTTGTGGTCGTCGAGGTTCCGCTCGTCGAGCTTCCGCTTGTCGTCTGGGCAAGTGAAAGCCCGGACGATACTGCCAGCATGACCGACGCCAGAAGGATGCGTTTCATCGTCGTTCTCCTGTTCTGAATGCGCGGGATGCGCTGGAAAACCAACAGTGAGACCGAAGGACTGTTCCTCGACCATGTTCAACTTTTGTAACTCCGGCCTAACGGTCAGCTCTCATTGAGACCAAAGGCCGGAGACTAAAGGCCCGGCAAAAAGCCCGTCGGCAGGCCAAACCGACATGGCTGCTGGATCGACGTAAAACGATCCCGCCGGTTCGGCCGAGGAACTACGCAGCGGTCCGCGGAGTTAGGCATGTGATCCACATAAGCACAGGAGAGCTCTGATGGCACCGCGCAGAAAATCCGACGATCCGTCCGAAGGCCCGACAATCGAACAGCAGGATTGGGACGCGATCAAAGGCGGCAAAATTCTACCAGACAGCGTGCCGGGAAACGGCGACATCCGTTATGACCTCGAGAAAGAGGGTGAACTGCCCGAGGAAGACGACGACAATCCGTACCAGGACAGCGACGAGGCGCTGCCGGACGATGAGGAGGAACGCGCTCTCGCGCGTAATCCTTCGAAACAAGACATCGACGAGCCATGACGGCAGCATTTAATAGGCCCGGCTAGCCCGCCCGGTTCGGGTGCGCTCCAAATTCCGTGAAAATTCCTGCAGCGACAGAAAAGGCCCCGCGGGGAGGAAGCGCGGGGCCTTTGTCCGAATGCCGTCCGAACGGCCTTCATAGTCGCTGGAGTAGAACGACTGCGCTTCCAACCGTGGCGGGCGGATGTTGTTCCATCGAAACCGAAAAAAAGACGGTGCCCGTTTGTTGTTTGCGCCAGCATTGCTGCCGCAGAGCTAACGCTTGTCGAGGACGCTGTGGCACTTGGTTTGCGCCTGACGCGTCGCACCACTTGTCAGACAAAGCCGGGAACCGGCTTTGTCTTGCCGCTTAGTTGCGCGCCCAATGTCAGTGTCTGCGGGAAATTCCGGACAATTGCCGCCATCAAGGTGGCGCTGCCGGGGCGAAGGGCAATTCCGGCAAGTGCTGCAGCGGCGTGGACCCGTGTCGAAAACAGTCTTTTCCAGGCCGCCTCATAGCGTCTGCCGGCAGCCTCGCGCCCCACCCGGCCGCTTGGCGCGCATGCGAGTTCGCAAGCCAGCAGCCAGCCGGACTGAAGCGCCATCGAGATGCCCTCGGCGATAACAGGATGAGACTCTCCGGCTGCATTGCCGACGCGGAAGATGTCCCGTTCGTAGCAGGAGCGAATGCCCGGCCGGATCGGGCCTGCGGCAAGCCACGGACCGTCGCGGTGAGCTGCCCCAAGGGCATCCCTGACACCCCGGCACGATTCCATCAGATGGCGGGAGACCGCATCGGCGGCCGATACATGGCTGTGGTTTGGGCCACGGTGTTTACGCAACCGCGCCAGCATATCGCGCCGAATGCAGCACGAGATCGACAACCGGCCATGATCCGCCGAGACCATGCCGCCATAACCGCCCGGAAACGCCAGCAGAGGCATCAAATCAGGCGCCAGGGACGACCCGGCGAAATGCGCCTTGAAGCCGAGCAGGTCCGAGGGGCGGTTGCTCTTTCCGGGCTGGCTGGGCAGCGGTCCTGGT